>JASFSI010000035.1:0-10100 GCA_050114495.1 Lysobacterales bacterium
CACCGTCTTCGTGGAAAACGCCGCGCTGGCGCACGTGCTGGCGTTGAATGAACTGGCCGGGGAGGCGCGCTGCGCCGGCAAAGCCTATTTCGTCACCAACCACGAACCGCTGCCGCAGGGGGAGATTATCTCGCGACTGCTCGGCGCCCTTGGCGTGGACGTGAAGATCAGGTCCGTGCCGGCCGGGCTCGCAATGACCGCGGGTGCAATCTGCGAAACCGCCTGGAGGCTGCTGCAAATAAAAAAGGAGCCACCTGTCACACGGTTCTCAGTAGAACAATTGGCCACCGCGCACTGGTTCGACCCGTCGGCCGCTGAGCGCGATTTTGGTTATGTCCCGGGATATTCCATTGCCGAGGCTCTGAAAATTCTGGCGGAAAGGGGCTTATGAAATTCACGTTCGACCTGGCTACGAATTTCGCAGAGACCCTCCGCAAGGGCGGCAGATGTCCCGGCACATGCCGAACGACTGGATAATTCGAAAGAAATGCGATTTTTTTCGGTCAAGTTGTTATTGCTGTCGACAATCCTGATCGGCGCGTGTGACTTCCTGCCGAGAGAACTCGGACCCCTGGCGGATTCGGTAAGCCAGCAGGTGTCTGGTGAGACGACTGCCTGGCTGGTCGGCGGGGACGTCGTCGTGATCGATGCAGCAGGCTCTCCTCTCTACCGGGCGACTCAAGCGGAACTGGAGGCGCAGGCCACGAGAATCGCAGAGCAAGCGATCGAATTCACCGGATCACGACTCGAGAGCATCGTCATCACGTTTTACGAGGCTGAAGTGACCGACGCCGGGGAGCAAAAGCGGGAGTTCTTCTTTCTGGTCATCGAGAATCGCCCCGTTCTGCAGCCCTATCTTGACCTCGACGCCACAGGCCCGCTGACCCCCGGTGAGATTCAGGCCGCGATGGACCGCCTGGGTGAAAAGCTCCCCGAAAATCAGAGGGAATGTGTTCGGGAAGAATTAGAAAGGCGCGCTCATGATACCGGGGACCCGGAGTTGCTTGACCCGGCGAACGTGAAATATATGACCACAGAGTCCTGGAACAACCTGGACGCGTTCAGTAAACGCCTTTTCCTGTCGATGGCACTTGAAACCGAGGCCATATTTGCTTGCGCCCGGCGCAAGAGTGATTGAGGTGACCGGCTCGCGGTTTGCCCATGCCGCCCCGGGCTCGGCGTCGACTATCGGCGGTGTTTTTCGAAACCGTCCATCGGGCGGCCGCGAATCTTTCGCACCCAGTACTCGATGAAGCTGTAATCCAGCAGCGCGAGGTCTGCGCCCTTCGCATCCTGGTAGCGGCCGTGGTACTTGTGCTTGACCCAGGCATTGATGTCCATGCGGCGACCATGGTCAAACAACCACTTGTTCAACGGGTGAAAGCCCTTCTTGTGAACGAACGCCGTGCCGAAATCGATCACGCAGGGTTTTTCGTCGTGCGTCACCAGGATATTGGTCTTTGACTTCAGGTCGCCGTGGCAGACACCGCGGTCGTGAAAAGAGCGCAGCACGGCCAGCAGTTCATCGAACCAGGCGTCACGATCCCTCCACGAAGCCGCGCGGTAGGGCGTCCCGTCGATAAACTCGATGACCAGGTAGCGGCCGGCGAGCATGCCGTAACACTTCGGCACGCCGGTCAGCCCCTGCATGCGCTGGTACGCCTCGTATTCGCGCTCCAGGGTACGCTGGCGCAAACGGCGAATCGCCCCGCGGCCCATGGCCGACTTGACCACCACGTCGATGCCGTCCGCACGGTAACGCAGCACGGTGCCCTGGTTGCTGACGGCCAGCACGTTCTCGCCCGTATCGAGGCTGTGCTCGATCCACTGCAGAAATTCCGGCCGTTCGGTCCACGTTTCCATACGCCGGCGATGATATCACCCGGAGCCAAGCCAGGGTTGCGGATCAATCCTGCAGGTAATCGACCGCAAGGTTGACATAAACCCGCACGCCCGTTTCCAGGTTTGGCTCGTACATGTCGAAGAACGGCGAATGGTTGGGCGCGCTGTAACGCTCGTCACCGCCTTCCGGGGCGGCGTTGAGCGCGACGTACAGGCCGGGCGTTTCCTGCGCGAAGAATGCAAAGTCCTCCGCCGTGGTGCGCGGCCCGCCTTTGGCCGCTTTCGCCACGCGCTGCAGCGTGGGAAACATGCGGTCGAACAGTTCCGGGTCGTTATAGACCGACGAGTAGCCGATTTCGAGCATGAAATCGACCTCCGCGCCGGCTGCCTCGGCGATGTTCGTGGCCGTGCGTTCGATACGCTCGTGGATCGATTTGCGCATGTCCGGATCGAAGGTCCGGATGGTTCCCTCCAGCTCCACTTCGGCCGGAATCACGTTGTTGCGTACCCCGCCCTCGATACGCCCGACGCTGATGATGGACGGCGCCAGCGTCACATCCACCTGCCGGCTGACGATGGTCTGCAGGCCCAGCACGATCTGCGAAGCGACGACAATCGGATCGACGCCGTTCCAGGGCATGGCCCCGTGGGTCTGGACACCCTTGACGATCAGCTCGAAGCGGTCCACGGCGGCCATGGCCGGGCCTCGCGTGGCGACCACTTCCGCGCCGCTGGCGCCGATGCCGACGTGCATGCCGAACACGGCTTCCGGCTTGCGTTCGTCCCAGATACCCTCTTTGAGCATCAGTTCCGCGCCGCCCTCTTCACCGGGCGGCGCGCCTTCCTCGGCCGGCTGGAAAATCAGCATCACCGAGCCGGGCAGCTCGTCTTTCACCTCGGTCAGCACCTTGGCCGCGCCCAGCAGCATCGCCATGTGGTTGTCGTGGCCGCAGGCGTGCATCACGTCCACTTCCTGCCCGCGGTACTCGCCCTTGGCTTGCGAAGCGAACGGCAGACCGGTCTGCTCCTTCACCGGCAGCGCGTCGATATCGGCGCGCAGCGCGACCATCGGCCCCGGAAGTCCGCCCTCGATCACGGCGACGATCCCGGTATGGGCGATGCCGGTCTGCGGCTCCAGGCCCATTTTTTCCAGTTCCTCGGCGATCCGGGCCGCGGTCTTGAACTCGCGGTTGCCCAGTTCCGGGTTCTGGTGGAACCAGCGCCGCCATTCCACGACCTGGGGCTGGATTTCAGCCGCCAGTTCATCGATTTCTTCAGGCGTGATGCCGGCTGAAACGCTCAGGGGGAAAAGAAGCAGAACGAGCCATATGTTTTTCATCGAAAATTCCTGGTTGATTGGTAGAGTCCGCCAAGCTTGCCTGTTTATCGCCCGCATGGCGGGCTCCCACATGCTTACCCTTCATCACCCGCATGGCGGGCTCCCACATGCTTGCCATTCATCACCCGCATGGCGGGCTGCCGCGTTTACCTTACGATCGCCCGGCCCGAGGGCCAGCGCGGGTCGGAACCGGCTTTCAACTCGTCGTGCTCCAGGTCCCAGAGCACGCCGTGCATATTGCCCCAGGGCCGCTCGCGCACCTTGACCGTGTGACCCAGCGCTTCCAGCGCCTCGATCTGCTCCGCTGTGAAGGCATCCGGTTCACTGGAGATTTCATCCGGGTAATACTGGTGATGAAACCGCGGCAGGGCGACCCAGGATTCTGGGCCGTTGCCCTGCATGAAATCCAGGATGCCGAGCAGCACCATCGTGATGATGCGGCCGCCGCCCGGCGTGCCGAGCACGGCCTTGCGGTCTTCGCCGACCAGGAACGTCGGGCTCATGCTGGACAACGGCCGTTTGCCCGGCTGGATTTCGTTGGCCGCGAAGCCGATCAGGCCCCAGTCGTTCGGCTCGCCCGGCTTGGCCGAAAAATCGTCCATCTCGTTATTGACCAGCAGGCCGGTTCCCGGCGGCATGAAGCAGGAGCCGAAAGGTGTGTTGACGGTCAGCGTGACGGCGGCCATGTTGCCGTCCGCGTCGATGATCGAGAAGTGCGTGGTGTCGGTGCCGTCGCGCAGGATGCCGTTACCGGCGAGCATGCGGCTCGGCGTGGCGCGGTCGGCCCGGATCGAGGCGCGCAGCCCGTCCGCGTAATGCCGGCTGGTGAGCATGTCGATCGGCATCTGAACGAAATCGGGATCGCCGAGGTAGACCGCGCGGTCGCGGTAGGCGCGCCGCATCGCCTCGACGATGAGGTGCGTGCGCAGGACCGGTTCGCGCTCGTTTACGTCGAACGGCTCGAGGATATTGAGGATTTCCGCGATCGCGATGCCGCCCGAGGACGGCGGCGGTGCGGTGACCAGTTCGTAGCCCCCGTACGTGGTCCGGATCGGTTCACGCTCGATGACGCGGTAGTTGGCCAGGTCCTCCAGCGTCCAGATACCACCCTCGGCCTGCACGCCCTCGACCAGCCTCTTCGCCACCTCGCCACCGTAGAAACCGTCCGCGCCCTTTTCTGCCACCTGCTCCAGCACCCAGGCCAGGTCGGGCAGCTTGACGACGTAGCCCACCGACGGCACTTCCCCGTGGTCCAGGAAGGCCTCGGCGGCGGCCGGCCAGCGCTTGATCACGTCGTAGCGCCACTTCAGCAGCATGATGAATTTTTCATCCAGCTCGAAGCCCTGGCGGGCGATTTGAATGGCGGGCTGCAGGCTGACCGACAGCGGCAGCCGGCCATAGTGATTCGCGACGTGCTCCATGCCGGCAACGGTGCCGGGAATGCCGCCGGCCAGCGGACCGTTCACGGCCAGGTCACGGTTCACGTCGCCGTTTTCGTCCAGGTACATGTCACGGTGCGCCGCGCCCGGCGCGGTCTCCCGTGAATCGACCATCACTTCGAAACCGTCCTCGGCGCGGTGCAGCATCCAGAAACCGCCGCCGCCCAGGCCGGAACTCGTGGGTTCGACCACCGCGAGCACGGCCGCCGTGGCGATGGCTGCGTCAAAGGCATTGCCGCCTTTCTCGAGAATTTCATGCCCGGCCTGCGTGGCCAGGAAATGCTGGCTGGCGATACCCGCCTTGCCCGGCCGCTCACCCGCCGAGGCCGTTCCGGCGAGAAGAACAAGAGCAAAAACGGCCAGGGCCGCCCTGGCGAATGGATTCTTCATTGGCTTGCTCCTCATACCGCAGCCTTGCCAACCAGGCGCCGGTACTTGGCCAGGAGGTCTTCTTCAGTCTCTTCGTGTTCAGGGTCTTTCGGAATGCACTCGACCGGACAGACCTCGACGCACTGCGGCATGTCGAAATGCCCCACGCACTCGGTGCATTTCATCGGGTCGATTTCATAGTACTCGATGCCCAGCGAAATGGCCTCGTTCGGACAGACCGGCTCGCAGACGTCGCAGTTGATGCAATCCTCGGTGATCTTCAGCGCCAAGACCTTACTCCTGGCCTGAGAAACGGCGCTGCATGGCCTTCTGCACGTTCTCGCTGACGAAGCTGGAAACGTCGCCGTCCAGGCGCGCCACTTCCTTGACCAGTGTTGAGGAAATGAAGCCGTAGTCCTCGTCCGGCGTCAGGAACATCGTTTCCACGTCCGGCGCCAGGTGGCGGTTCATGCTGGCCAGCTGAAACTCGTACTCGAAATCCGACACGGCGCGCAGGCCGCGGATGATCACCGAGGCCCCGATCTGCTGCACGAACTCCACCAGCAGGTTGCTGAAACCGACCACCTCGACGTTCTTCCACTTCGCCATGTCTTTGCGCGCCATGTCGATGCGCTCCTCGAGTCCGAACATCGGCGTTTTGTGCGGGCTCTCGGCGATGGCGATAATGACTTTCGGAAAAACCCGGGCGGCGCGCGACACGAGATCGGTGTGCCCGTAGGTGATGGGATCGAAGGTGCCGGGGTATACGGCGATGCGTTCCATGTCCGGTCTCTGCTTACCGTGCGAAAAACGGCATTCTACACCGCCGCGGTCCTCTTGATCAGCCGCATCCGCACTTCGCCGACTGTTTTTTCCCTGATTGTTTGCCATTCGGGACCCGGCTGAAACTCGGCGGCGCGGCTCGCCGTCTCGACATAGGCCAGGCCCCCTTCCCGCAGGCAACCGGTTTCGACCAGGCTGTGCAGCGCCTTTTTCTCCAGCCCCAGGCCAAAGGGCGGATCGATAAACACCACGTCCAGGCTGTCCGCTTCCCGGCTTTCCAGCCATGAAAGGGCGTCCGCGTGGACCAGTTCGATTTCGGGTTCACCGTCTTCGCTGAGCAGCGCGATACACTCCCGCAGCACGCGGACGGCGGGCGCGGCTTTTTCGACCAGCGTCACTCTCGCGGCGCCGCGGGAAGCCGCCTCCAGCCCGAGCACCCCTGAGCCGGCAAAGAGGTCGGCGCAACGTGCACCACGAAGAACGGGTGAAAGCCAGTTGAACAGGGTCTCGCGGCCGCGATCGCCGGAGGGCCGCAGACCGGGCAGCGAGGGCACCGGCAGCCTTCGCCCCCGCCACCGGCCGCCGATGATGCGCACCTTGCCTGGCTGTTTTCTGCTCATGGACCTATTCTGGTGGGGTTGGAGTAAAATTTCACCCTGAAACCGGGGTCGGGGTCCTATCTCAAAATGAAATTTGACCCGGACCCCGGTCTGCGCTTGAAGCTGCACCCGCGAACCCCAAGACTGGGTAAGGTCCACGAGTCGAGGAAACACCGGCATGTTCCGTATTTTTCGAAAAAACAAGAAATCCCCCGGAACGGTCGAAGACGTCCAGCTCCGACCCGCAGAGCAATCCGGCGCCGATCCGCTGGAAGCGCGCCTGGAAGATACGCGCCGGCAGCTCGGCAAGCGCCTGGGCAGCCTGCTCAGCGGCCGAAGCTCGGTCGACGAGGACCTGCTGGACGGAATCGAGACCACCCTGATCACCTCGGATATCGGCGTGAAAGCCGCGCTGGAGATCGTCGAAAACCTGCGCGCCGCCATCCGCAACAAGGCCATCACGGAACCATCGCAAGTGCTGCCCGCCGTGCAGGCCGAGCTGTATGAACTGATCGAACCCTGCGAGCAGTTCCTGGCGATCGACGAGAGCAAAAAACCGTTCGTGATCCTGATGGTCGGTGTCAACGGCGCCGGCAAGACCACCACCATCGGCAAACTGGCCAAGCGTTTCACCGAGGACGGCCTGAGCGTGATGCTGGCCGCCGGCGACACGTTTCGCGCCGCGGCGGTCGAGCAGTTGAAATCCTGGGGTGAGCGCAACAACGTCCCGGTGGTTGCGCAGGCCACGGGCGCGGATTCCGCCGCGGTGATTTTCGATGCCCTGCAGTCGGCGAAATCCAGGGGGATCGACGTGCTGATCGCCGACACGGCCGGGCGCCTGCACACCCAGCACAACCTGATGGAAGAGCTGAAAAAAATCAGCCGCGTGATGGGCCGCATCGACGAGGAGGCGCCGCACGAAACCCTGCTCGTCGTCGACGCCGGCACCGGGCAGAACGCCATGAACCAGGCGCGTGAATTCAACCAGGCCGTGAACCTGACCGGTATCGCGATCACCAAGCTGGACGGCACCGCCCGCGGCGGCGTGCTGTTCGGCATTGCGCACGAACTGGGCCTGCCCATTCGCTTCATTGGCGTGGGCGAGAGCGCCAAGGACCTCAGGCCGTTCGACGCCGGTTCCTTCGTCAACGCCATTCTGCCGATCGACTGATGCCAAAGCCTTTTGCCGAGCGCCTGCTGGCCTGGTGGGACCGGCACGGCCGCAGCGACCTGCCCTGGCAGCATCCGCGCACGCCCTACCGCGTCTGGGTGTCGGAAATCATGCTGCAGCAAACGCAGGTTTCCACGGTGATTCCCTACTTCGAGCGCTGGATGCAGCGGTTTCCCGACCTGGCCTCGCTGGCCAGGGCGCCGCTGGACGACGTGCTCGCCCTGTGGTCCGGCCTGGGCTACTACGCCCGTGCGCGCAACCTGCACCGGGCGGCGCAGGAATGTGCAGCGAAGCATGGGGGAACGCTGCCGGATTCTTCCGCCGAACTGGCCGAACTGCCCGGCATCGGCCCGAGCACGGCCAACGCCATCGTCTCCCAGGCACAGGACCTTCCGGCCGTGGTGCTGGACGGCAACGTGCGGCGCTGGCTGGCGCGTCACAGCGGCACCGAGGGCTGGCCCGGACGGGCTGCCGTGCAGAAAGCGCTGTGGGCCGAGGCCGAAGCACGGCTGCCCGGGCGCCGTGGAGCCGACTACACCCAGGCCGTGATGGACCTCGGCGCCACGCTGTGCACGCGAACGTCACCGGCCTGTGATGACTGCCCGGTGGCCGCAGACTGCCAGGCTCGCCTTCTGGGTAAAATCGCTGACCTGCCCTCGCCAAAACCACCGGCGAAAGTCCGTGACCAGCAACTGTTCCTGTTGCTGATGCTCGACGAAGAAAATCGCGTACTGCTCGAAAAGCGCCCCGGCGCGGGAATCTGGGGTGGGCTCTGGTGCCTGCCGGCCGCCGAATCGCTCAGGGAACTGGCCCGCGCGGCCGGACTCGAAAACCGTGAGCTGAGAGAATTGGAATGCTTTGAGCACCGGCTGAGTCACCGCCGCCTGCAGATTCAGCCGCTGCTGGCTGCACCGGGCCGGGCCACACAGGTAAAATGCACGGGAGAAATGGGCTGGTACGATCGGCGCGGCCGTGCCCGACTGGGCTTACCCCGGCCGGTATCGAAACTGCTGGACCGGTTCGACAACGGAGAACTCAAGTGACACGCAAAGTGCAATGCATCGTACTCGGAAAAGAGGCTGAAGGCCTTTCCTTTCAACCCTACCCGGGTGAACTGGGCAAACGAATATTCGAAAACGTTTCGCAGGAAGCCTGGCAGAAATGGCTCACGCACCAGACCATGCTGATCAACGAGATGCGCCTGTCGCCGATCAACCCCGAGCATCGCCAGTTTCTCGAAGCCGAAATGGAAAAATACTTTTTCGGCGAGGGATCCGAGATGCCCGAAGGATACGTTCCGCCCTCGGAATGAGCCCGGGAAGGCTAGCCAGCGTAAAGAACAAACCGTCACATTACTGATAAGACGGAATTTTTTGTCACTTAACGGAAACAGACCGGACATATTCCTGTCAATTGACCGGCCGATAATCGCACTCGAAAACGCAACGTTCGGGTGCTGGAATGCCGGCTGTCAGCTTTGAAAAACTGGATGCACTGGAAGGCCGGGTTTGCCTGCCGATCAACCGCTTCGCCCGCCACCCGCTGGTCAGGCTGTACTTTCGGATCGTCAGCCGCCTCGGCGACGGCGTGCTCTGGTACGCGATGCTGGCCGCGCTGCCGTTCGTTTACGGGCCTTCGTCTTACCTGCCCACCGTGCATCTGGCGATCACCGCGCTGGCAGCCGTCGGTGTCTACAAAATTCTCAAGAAATACCTGGTTCGCGAACGCCCATTCGCCTCGCACGCCGGTGTTGAAGCTGTCACCGCACCGCTGGACAAGCACAGCTTTCCTTCCGGCCACACCCTGCATGCCGTCGCCTTCCTGACCCTGCTGGCACATTATTTCCCGGAACTCGTACCGCTGGTGCTGCCGTTCGTGATCAGTGTCGCAGCCTCGCGTGTGATCCTTGGCCTGCATTACCCCTCGGACGTCGCGTTTGGCGCGCTGCTCGGTTGGTCGCTGGCGCGGCTCAGCCTCTTCCTGCCGACGCTGCTGACCTGATCCACATCCCCGGCAGCCCCGTTTGCCCATGAAAAAACGGGTTTTCTTCACATTCAGCCGGGCCCGCGCGTTTATCATGAAGCCGGTTCCCTTCGAGCGATGACGCGATGACCCCTTTTATGCGGCTGCTGGCGGCCGGGCTGACCCTTCTGCTGACCGCCTGTGCCAATGACCCCGAAAAACCCGAGCCGCCGTCCGGTTACTTCGCCACGAACGTTAGCGAGGACGGCGCCCGGCAGTTCCAGTACACGCTGGAGGTCAGCGACAGCCCGCCGGATCGCCGCGGCAGCCGGCCCGGCAACCTGCAAGGCCACGCTTACGGAAGTTCCGGCCGGGGCGTTTCGGGTGGTGTGAGTGCAAGCACCGGCACCGTCAGTTCCCGCCAGGGCTCGGGCGGCTACGAAGCGTTCCAGAGGATCAACACGCTGCTTGAAAACCGCCTGGAAGCGGAACTCGCCAAAAGCGGCTTCTGCCCGTCGGGATACCGCGAAACCGAGCGCGTGGTGGAACCCGGCCTGGTGTACATCCGGGGCGAGTGCAAGGAATGAATCCGCGGT
>JASFSI010000036.1:0-10096 GCA_050114495.1 Lysobacterales bacterium
CGTGAGAGGATTGTGGCTTGACGGTGTGCTGGCCGGTGAGATCACGCTGTTCTGGATGGACCGGCAGGACATGCAGCTGCGCAGTTCGGCACAGTTCACCGACAACCCGAACGATTTCCTTTTTATTACCAGCAATGCCGAGGGCCATTCCTACGGGCTTGAAGCCTCGTTTACCTGGCAGGTCGCGGAGCACTGGCGCCTGCATGCCAGCCTGGGCCTGCTGGAGTCGGAAGTGGACGCCTACGGCCTGGAGCGCGAGCAGGACATCGAAGGCGAGATCGTCGGGCGTGATTTCGCGCACGCGCCGGGCTATACGCTCAACACGGGCGCGACCTGGAGCACGTCCGGCGGCTGGATGGCGCGCATGGACATCAATGCCGTCGATGATTTCTATTTCGATTACAGCCACGACGAGACAGCCCCTTCACGCGTGACGGTCAACCTGCGGGCCGGACGCGAGTGGAATCACTGGTCCGTGCACGCCTGGGTGCGTAACCTGTTCGACGACGAGTTCTATACCCGCGGTTTTTCCTTCGGGCTGGAGCCGCCGTGGTTTGAACGCACGAAATACACACGGCTGGGCGATCCGCGCCACTACGGCGTGACGGTCAGCTACCGATACTGAGGAAAAGATATGAATATCGTCGCAGAAATGAGCCTTTACCCGCTTCGGGACGGGCCGATTCCCACCATCATTGGCTTTATTCGGGCGTTGCGTGCGCAGCAGGGTATCGAGATCGTGACCAACCAATTGAGCTCGCAAGTGAGCGGTTCCTTCGAGGCCGTCACGACCGCCGTGAACCGCTGCATGGAGAAGGTCATGGCGTCGTCGGACGGCACGGTCGTCCTGGTGGTGAAATACCTGAACGTCGAAAAAGAGTTGGACCGGCCCCCGACACTGACGCCGGACGAATGAGGCACGGCGCTTGGACCTGACCGCGCTGCAATGGGTCGAACTGCTGGCGGTCGCGCTGGCGGTGGCGTACCTGCTGCTGGCCATACGCCAGAACATCTGGTGCTGGGCGGCGGCCGCGGTGAGCACGCTGCTGTACCTCGTCATCATGTACCGCGCGAGCCTGTACATGGAGTCGGTGCTGCAATTGTTTTACCTGGGCATGGCGTTCTACGGCTGGCAGCAATGGCGCCGCGGCGGAGAAGACCACGCCGGGCTGAGCGTTTCTACCTGGCCCTGGCGACGCCACGCAGTGGCAGTCGCCTCGGTGCTGCTGCTTGTGCTGGTCAGCGGGGTGCTTCTGCAGCGCTTCAGCAATGCGGCCCTGCCGTTCGCGGATTCGCTCACCACCTGGGGCGCCGTGGTCGCGACCTACATGGTGGCGCGCAAAATCCTGGAGAACTGGATTTACTGGTTCGTGATCGACTCGGTGTCGGTGTACCTCTACCTGAGCCGCGAACTGTACTTCACCGCGGCGCTGTTCGTGGCCTACCTGGTGATGATCGTGTTTGGCTATCTCAGCTGGCGCAGAAGCATGCTCGGGACGGCGGCGTGAGGGAGCCGCTGGGCGTGCTGGCGGCCGTGCCCGGTTTTTCGGGGGCAACGGTGGAGTTGCGGCTTTCCGAGGGGCCCACCAACGACAGTTACGAGATCCTCAACGCTGGCGCTCGCTTCGTTCTGCGTATCGACCGGCCGGAGGCGGCCCGCCTGGGCCTGGACCGCAGGCGCGAGCGCAGGGTGATGGACGCGGCAGCGGAGTCCGGCCTGGCGCCGGCGCCGGCCTGGCACGATATCGAGGCTGGCGTGCTGATCCGTCCTTACATTCCGGGCCGTGCCTGGTTCCGTTCCGACCTGCTGAAGCCGAAGAACCTCGAGCGCCTCGCTGCTTTGCTGCGGCGCCTGCATGCACTGGAACCGGTCGGCCCGCGGTTCGATCCGCTGGCCGCCGCGGTGCGCTACGCGGAGCAGCTGGATACCGGCGAGGCCCGTGCGCTTTGCCTGGAGGCGGCGCGGATGTTTCGGGATATCGAGCCCGCGGCACCCGTTCTGTGCCACAACGATCTCGTTTGCCGCAATATCCTGGAGGGTGAATCCCTGGCCCTGATCGACTGGGAATACGCCGCCGCGGGGGATGCCTTATTTGACCTGGCCATTGTCGTCCAACATCACGACCTGGAGGCGGAGCGCGCGCAGCGCTTTCTCAGCGCTTACCTGCAGCGCGAACCGGGTCAAGCCGAAATGCGGCGGTTCGAAGCGCAGTGCCGCTTCTACCGTTTACTGCTGAAACTGTGGAACCTTCGGGTCGAAAGCCAGAAAAGCCAGTCTACGCCGCGTTAAGCAGGTATTCGCCGAACTCCATGTCGGCTGCCAGGATGTGCCCGGTCAGCCACTGCTCGAGGATCTCGAATTCGCGCTCTTCCAGCTTGCCGCTGCGGAGTATTTCTTCCTGTATCTCGCGGACGCTTTCCATCAGTTCCTGGTGTTCCTGCCGGTGCTCTTCCAGTCCGCCGTACCCGGATAGCATCATCAGCCGCTCTTCATGGCTGAAATGCCAGGCCGTGCAACGGATAAGTTCTTCCAGGACGAGTTCGACGTAGGCCCGGCTCGCTCCCGAGAGCACGGAACGGCCGAGCAGGTTGAACAGGTTGATCAGGATCCGGTGGTCGTTGTCGATCTCTTCGTTTTCGACGCTCAGCACGTCGTCCCAAACGAGTTCTTTCATTGCGCTTACCCCCGTCGATAATTTTCTTCGGTGGATTTTTTAGCTCCGCGAGCGGCAGCTCGCGAACACGCCATACCCTTCGATTATACGCCGGCCAAAAGCGGCGGGGTGCCGAATGTGTCGGCCCGGGCTATTCCTCGACCGCCTGGCGCGAACTGAAAGCGTGGGCGATGGTGGACTGGTCGGTAAACTCCAGCTCGCCGCCCAGCGGCACGCCGTGCGCGATGCGGCTGATCCGCACGCCAGCGCTGCGCGCCATGCGCTGCAGGTAGAATGCGGTGGCTTCGCCTTCCACGGTGGGGTTGGTGGCGACGATCATTTCATCCGGCGGATTCGCATTGATGCGTTCGGACAATGCGTCCAGGCCGAGCTCGGCCGGCCCGATGCCGTCCAGCGGCGAGAGGCGCCCCATGAGCACGTAATAGAGCCCCCGGTAGCCGGTGGCCTGCTCGATGGCCAGGACGTCGCTGGGGGATTCCACCACGCACAGCAGCGTGCGGTCGCGCTGCAGGTCGCTGCAGATCGAGCAGGTCTCGTGCTCGGTCAGGTTGCGGCAGCTGGAACAGCGCCCGATGCGCTCGATGGCCTCTTCGAGCACGGTGGCCAGGTGCCGGCCGCCCTCGCGGTCGCGCTCCAGCAGGTGCAGCGCCATGCGCTGGGCCGATTTGGGTCCCACGCCGGGCAGGCAGCGCAGGGCCTCGATAAACTGCGCGAGCAGGGATTCGGACGTCACGCCGGTGTCAGAACGGCAGCTTCATGCCGGGCGGCAGGTTGATGCCCGCGGTCATGCCGGCCATGCGTTCCTGGGTCTCGGTGGTGATGCGGTTCACGGCGTCGTTGACAGCCGCCGTGACGACGTCTTCCAGCATCTCCCGGTCGTCCATCAGCGACGGATCGATCTCGACCCGGGTGACCGAGTGACGCCCGGTCATCGTGACCTTGGCCAGGCCGCCGGCGGCTTCGCCGGTCACGACCAGGTTGGCCAGCTCTTCCTGGGCTTTCTGCATTTCCTGCTGCATTTTCTGGGCCTGCTGCATCAGGCCGGCAATATTTCCTTTCATGTCTCTTCTGTATTCCTCGCTGGTTACTGGATCGGCTGCACCGAGTCGTCGATGACCCGGGCGTCCATGGTGTCTTTGAGTGCCCGCACGGTCGGGTCGTCCTGAATGGCCTTTTCGGCTTCACTCATCGTTTGGTGAGCCCGCTGCTGCTCGGCTTTTGCAGCGGTGTGCAGTGATTTGCTCCTCGCGTCGACCAGTTGGATGCGCACGGTCTCTCCCAGCGCGCTGCTGACCGACTGCTCGAGCCGGGCAAGGCAGTTGCCCGCCGCGAGGTTGCGCAGAGCAGGACTGATCCGGAACGACCATTTCGAACCCTCGCTCGAAGCGAATTCAATGTTGCGCGCGAGTTCCCGCACCTGGCCGGTGATATCGAGACTGTCCAGCATCGCGAGCCATTCTGCGTTGCTGTTCGGCCGCCGCACGGGCGTCCGCTGCGCAGACGTTTCCGCAGCCGGAGCCGAAGCTGACGCTGGGGCAGGGGCCGGGGCCGAACCGGGTTCCGCCTTTGCGGTTCGAGTGCCCGCAGGTGTTTGTGGAGATCCGCCTGTTGCGGTCTGTGCCCCCCGGCTGCTTGACGGCCTGACTTCCGTTGGTGCCACGCTGCCTGGCGCCGCCGCGTTCGCGGGACGAAAGGCCAGCATGCGCAGCAGGGTCATCTCCAGCCCGGTGCGCGGATCGGGCGCCAGCCCGATCTCACTGCGCCCCTTGAGCGCCACCTGGTAAAACAGCTGGGCGTCCTCGATGCCGAGCGATCCGGCCAGTTCCTCGATTGACGGCCAGTCCGAACGATCGGCGTCACGGTAACCGGGAGCGCACTGGACCAGGGTGACGCGGTGCAGCAGTTCCGCCAGGTCGACCAGCACGGACTCGAGGTCACGGGACTGGGCCGCCAGTTCGGCGACGATTTCAAGCAGGGCAGTGGCATCGCCCTCCGCCAGGGCGCGCACGATCGAGGCGATGTTCTCGTGGTCGATCAGGCCGAGCATCTGTTTCAGGTCGTCCAGCACCAGCCGGCCGCCGCCATAGGCCACGGCCTGGTCGAGCAGGCTGAGCCCGTCGCGCATGCTGCCGTCGGCCGCGCGGGCCAGCACGGTCAGCGCCTCTTCTTCGCTGGCGATGTTTTCCGCGTTGACGATCGCTTCCAGCTGGGCCTGGATCTGCCCGGGCAGCAGGCGCCGCAGGTTGAAGCGCAGGCAACGCGACAGGATGGTCACCGGAATTTTATGCGGGTCGGTAGTAGCCATGACGAACTTCACGTGCGGCGGCGGTTCCTCGAGCGTCTTCAGGAGCGCATTGAAGCTGCTGGTCGAAAGCATGTGGACTTCGTCGATGATGTAGATCTTGTAGCGCCCGCGGGTCGGGGTGTACTGCACGGATTCCAGCAGGTCCCGCATGTCCTCCACGCCGGTGCGCGAAGCGGCGTCGATCTCGATCATGTCGACGAAACGGCCTTCGTCCACGTCGACGCAGCTGCCGCATTCGCCGCAGGGCTGCGAGCTCATTCCTTTTTCGCAGTTGAGGCACTTGGCCAGGATGCGCGCGATGGTCGTCTTACCGATGCCGCGCGTGCCGGTCAGCAGGAAAGCGTGGTGCAGGCGGTCCTGGTCGAGGCCATTGATCAGCGCCTGTGACACGTGTTCCTGGCCGACCAGTTGTTCAAAGGTTCGGGGGCGCCACTTACGGGCTAAAACTTGATAGCTCATCGAGGGTGTCTCTTCAGGAAGTGGACACTATATCAAGAATGTACGCTTTGAGGGTGGCGACCTCCACCCATCACACCCCGGCGCCCGAGTCCATTGCTGCCGCTGCTCCCTTCCGGGCCTGACGGGGTTCACAATTTGTCGTCGCGGGGGGACCGGCGGAGGCCACCATTGACTGTTTCCTGCCAGCGGCGCGCCGTTCTCTCCGCAGCAGGGGAGGGCATTTTGCCGGAAGCCGGTCGCCCGTTCAAGCCGGATCCCCGCCGCGTACGGCAAGCTGATTTCCTACACCCATATCGGAGCCTCGTGATTTCAGGTGTTTTATGTGCCGCTTATTCTGTGTCTGCACGCGACGGGAAGTCACCCGTCACGCTTCGACAACCACTCAAACATGGGGGTGCAATGTGAAAAAAATCATGGTTCTGCTGCTGGCGGCTTGCTTCAGTCTGGCTGCATGGGCTTCGGGCCCGGTCAACATCAATTCGGCCAGTGCCGAGGATATCGCCGACAGCCTGACCGGTATCGGTCTCAGCAAGGCGCAGGCGATCGTCGCCTACCGCGAGGAGCACGGGGCGTTCATTCACATCGATGAACTCGTCAACGTCAAGGGCATTGGCGTGCGCACCGTGGATCGAAACCGCGGAATGATCCTGCTGCAGGACGCACAGGAACCGGCGTCGGACTGAGTGCTGGCTGCGTAATCCCCGGGCAACGGGGCATGGCCCGGGGATTCGAACGCGAAATACCGTTCGGCGCGCTCTCAGGTTTTGAGAAAGCACCGGGTTTAAATACGCTCAAAGCACTGATGATCGAGGAAGAAAACATGACAGCGAACCAGGACCTGATCGGTAAAACCATCACCGCTGCGGTGGCCGTCAAGGCGCCCGGTGGAGACCGGCGCGAGATCTACATGCTGCAGTTCTCCGACGGCACGCACGTGGAGTTCGTTTCACCCCAGGCGAAGCGCCGGTTCAGGCAGCATTTTCGGCGGGGAAAACGGCCGGAAGGCAAGGCGGACAATGACTTGCAGCTGGCTTTGAACGTGGCGTAAAACTTATCCACAAATCCTGTGGATAAACCTGTTAAGAAAGTCGCTGTCCTTTAACGGCGGCGGGCCTCGTTACAAATTGGTCAAAAAATGATCAATTCTTATTATTCTATTATAAACAATAACTTAGCTTCTTCGTATTCGAACAATTCAGCTGATATTGATGTCATAATGACGCAACAAAAACAATCAGTGACTTGTGCATAAAGAGTTCGGTTCGAGTCGAGAAAATGCTTGTAACTCGTTGAAATTTGATTTTTACAGTTTCGTGAATGCGTGTTTTTCGCATTACGCCGCACGGGTGCATCGATCATCCCTCAAATCGACAGTGTCTCCAGCCCGATTTCGTCGACCCAGGACTCGAGTTGGTCGAGCACGAGGAGTGCTTCGGGCTTGCCTGCATGCAGCGTTCGCTGCTCGTCCAGAGCCGCTCGAAAATCGACCAGTGTGAAGTCTTCGGGGGCTTCGCTTTCCAGCAGGCGTTGCCTGCGGTAACGGTCCCACTCCATCGATTCGTTCAGGTTCAGGGTTTCCGGATAATTCCGGGCGCGGTAACGGAACAGCATCGTGTGCAGGCGCCCGTCCTGAAAGGACCACTGGTGACGACCCAGGTCGGCCGGCTTGATACGGATGATCTTGTCCATCAGGCGGCGGTCGGCGGACGTGAAGAAGTCCCCGGAGTAGAGCATCCGGTCCGGGTCGTCACTTACGTGGCCGCCAGTCGACAGGGAGAAAGTTTCGATGACTTTTTGACGGACGTTCGCCAGGTGCGGCAGGATCCGGGTCGCATTCCGGCGGCACAGCGCTTCGTCCAGCCCGATGCGTTCCTGGTCCACGCCTTTGAGTACGCCAAGCGGAGCGACCATCGGCACGCCATTGGTCTTGACGACTTTCAACGGCAGGCGTTCCACGCCCTCGGGCATGTCCGCGGTCGGCGTGAACACCAGGTCATGAATGGTTTCGGCGGCTTCGCTGAGCAGCGGTTCGGGATCGGCGGCCAGGTCAAAGACCACGATGTGCTTGGGCCGATCGGGCAGCACGGCAAGCGGCAGCACCAGGCTGGTGCAGCCGCGGTTAGCCGGTATACGCGAACTGCTGTGCAGCACGGGTTGCGGTTCGGTGGTGTCCAGCAACCGGGAGACAGCGGGCTGATCGCGCATCTGCAGCCCCCACTCAAACAGCCGCGGTTGCTTCTCCCGGATCAGCCGCGCCAGGCCGATGGTCGCGCGTACGTCGGCCAGTGCGTCGTGGGCGCCTTCGTGTTCGATGCCGTTTGCCGCCGTCAGGTCTTCCAGCCTGAAGCTGGGTTTGCCGGGCTCGTGCATCGGCCACTCGATGCCTTCGGGGCGGATCGCGTAGCACATGCGCGCCAGGTCGATCAGGTCCCAGCGTGTGTTTCCGTTTTTGTATTCGCGTGCATAGGGATCGCGCAGATTTCGATAGAACAGGTTGCGTGTTACGACGTCATCGAATCGGATGCTGTTGTAACCGACGCAGCAGGTGCCGGGCCGCATCATTTCCTCTTCGATGCGGGCGGCAAAAAGGGCCTCGGGCTCGCCTTTGGCGCGCGCGGTCTGCGGTGTGATGCCGGTAACCATGCAGGCGGCCGGGTGCGGCAAAAAGTCGTCGGCCGGCGCGCAGTAACACACGACAGGTTCTTCGACCGGCTCGAGATTGGCATCGGTGCGCAGCGCGGCGAACTGGGCGGGACGGTCGATCATGGGGTCGGCGCCGAACGTTTCGTAGTCGTGCCACAAAAAGGTCCGTGGTGCTTTCATGTCAGATGTGCTCGCTTTCGATCGGGGCCGTTCTTATAATTTTCGGTCTGTCCGTGAACAAGCATACGAGAAAATCCATGGGTCGCCAAAAGGACGCCTTCCAGGAACTGCTGGAACTGATGGAAATCGAGACACTGGAGCACAACCTGTTCCGTGGCGTCAGCCGTGACATCGGGACGCAGCGTGTTTTCGGCGGGCAAATCCTCGCGCAGAGCCTGTTGGCGGCGTGTAAAACGGTCGAAGGCCGCCTGCCGCATTCCCTGCACGGTTACTTTCTGCGCGCCGGGGATCACACCGCGCCGGTGGTCTACATCGTCGACCGCACCCGCGATGGCCGCAGTTTCAGCTCCCGCCGCGTAATGGCCGTGCAGCACGGCGAGGCGATTTTTACCTTTGCCGCTTCTTTTCAGCTTGAAGAAGAGGGCATCGACCACCAATTTGAAATGCCGGATGTGCCGTCGCCCGAAGACGCCGCACCGATCGAACAGGTGAAGGTCGGAGACTTCGAGAGTCTTCCGCTCAACATGCAGCGCTGGCTCGACCGTTTCGGGCCGTTCGAGTTTCGCGGTATTCGCGGGGCCGATCTCGATCCGCGTGCCCCGCAGCCGCCGTTCAAGGACCTTTGGTTCCGGCTGCACGGGAATTATCGCGAGGACCCGGTGATGAACCGTGCCTTGCTGGCCTATGTTTCGGATTTTCACCTGGTGGGCACGGCGATGCTGCCGCACGGCATTTCGTGGATCAATACGAAACTGATGGTGGCGAGCCTCGACCACGCCATGTGGTTCCACCGGGACTTCAGGTTGGACGACTGGCTGCTGTACAGTTGCGACAGCCCGAGTGCGTACGGGGGCAGGGGGCTTTCCCGCGGTTCGATTTACGACCGCCGGGGCCGCCTGGTGGCCAGCACGGCGCAGGAAGGCGTTATTCGCGTCGGAGAAAGGAGAGGACAGGACCAATGAGTAAAAAATCCGCATATTTCGCGGCCGGCTGTTTCTGGGGTGTCGAGGACGCGTTCCGCAAGACGGAAGGCGTGATCGATGCCATTTCCGGTTACATGGGCGGGCACACGGAGAACCCGACCTACCGGCAGGTCTGCGAGGGCACGACCGGGCACACCGAGACGGTGGAGGTCATCTTCGACGACGAGGAAGTCAGTTACGAGGCGCTGCTCGAAAAATTTTTTGACATGCACAATCCGACGACGCTGAACCGGCAGGGTCCGGACTTCGGTTCACAGTACCGTTCCGCCGTGTTCGCCGTCGACGAACAGCAACTGGCTGCGGCCAAAACGATGATCGAGGCCGTTGATGCCTCCGGCAAGTGGCGTGACCCGGTTGTCACCGAGGTCAAGCTCGGTGAGACGTTCTGGCGGGCCGAGGACTATCACCAGCGCTACTTCGAGAAAAACGGGCCGGGGTTCTGTCACGTCTGACCCCGCGCCTGGCGCGGTCAGGTTTTCAGTTTATTGACGATCCAGAGCAGCACGATCGCGCCAATGGTCGCGACGATGATCGAGCCGATGATGCTGGTGGTCGCGAAGCCGGCCAGGTCGAACAGGAATCCGCCAATCAGCCCGCCGATAATGCCGATGATGATGTTCATCAGGATGCCGTGACCCCTGCCCTTGAGGATGACTCCGGCAAGCCAGCCGGCGATGCCGCCAACGATCAGAGATGCGATCAGTCCCATTGAATTCTCCACTGGTGAATGCGCTAAGTCTTGATCAAGTTTAAAATGCACCCAGAGTTTTGCAAGCGACTGCGCAAAGCGCCGGGAGCGGTGCGGACAGGGAGGACCGGGAGATCAAGGATATCAGGTATTCAATGGCCAG
>JASFSI010000037.1:0-9954 GCA_050114495.1 Lysobacterales bacterium
CTCGTCGCGCTACTGACCGAAGTAAACGGCAAAGACGCCAGGGAAGACACGGAAAATTTGCCGGCCGTGCGCTCCCTGGTGTACCTCATCGTCGGCCTGGCCATCGTGGTGGGCAGCGCAGAATTGACCGTTTCATCGGCCGTCCATGTTGCGCGAACACTGGGGATGAGCGACGCCCTTGTCGCCATCCTGCTGATCGGGCTCGGAAGCAGCCTGCCGGAACTGACGATCTCGGTGGCGACAGCGCTCAAGCGCCACCAGGGGATGTCGGTGGGCAACCTGATTGGCAGCACGGTCTTTGACCTGCTGGTACCGATCGGCGCCGCAGCCGTGATCGCACCAGTGAGCTTCGATGGCGGGATGCTGCGCTTTGAAGTGCCCTACCTCGCCGTGCTAACCGCGGTGGTCCTGTATTATTTCATCCGCGAGCGAGGCATTCAGCGCTGGGAGGCCGCTGTCATATTCACGCTTTATTGCCTCTATGTCGCTATCAAGCTGACCGCGGCTTTCGCGGACTGACGCATCGGCAAAGCCTGCGGCCGGCATCAAAACGGCCCTGGCGGAGCGGTCGATTAACCGCGGACGAATCATGTTATTCTCGGTTTCTTTTTTTCGCGCAAGGAGAATTCACCCCATGCGACTTGCCGTCAACTTGCTCATCCTGCTGACGTTTTTCACGACTCCGACCCAAGCCGATAGCCCGGACAAGCTGCTCCAGGCGCGCCTGGAAGCACATATCCAGTTCCTGGCCGATGATCTGCTGCGCGGCCGCCAACCGGGCACGGACGGTTACGATATCGCTGCAGCCTACGTCGCCAGCCAGTTCCGCCAGATGGGATTGCAGCCGGCCGGAACGGACGGCAGCTATTTTCAGCCGGTGCCGCTGCGTCGCGCCTGGCTGAACGACGGTTCGGCCACGATGGAGCTGGTCAGAGGAAGCGCAACGCACGCGTTTCGCTATGTCGACGAGTTTTACCGCGGCGCCAGCCTGGCGCACACCGAATCGAACATCGAGGCCGAAATGGTATTCGTCGGTTACGGTATCGACGCTCCGCTGCTGGACTACAATGATTTCGAAGGAGTCGACCTGACCGGAAAAATTGCCGTGACTCTTGCCGGTCAGCCTGTTGATTTTCCCAGCGAGGAAGGCGCGCACTTCGCATCCGGCCGTGAAATCAGTAAAAACCTGGCGAGCCGCGGCGCGATCGGCGCAATCAGGATCTATACGCCACGGTCCGAGCAGCGGTACGCCTGGAGCCGCATGGAGTCGATGGTCGGCATGCCCTCCATGGGCTGGCTGGACCAGGACGGTGAAGTATTCGCCACGTTTCCTTCGATGCGTGGCGGCGCCACACTGCACTTCTCCGCCGCCGAAGTGCTGTTTGAGAACGCCGAACTATCCCTGGCCGAATTGCTGGCGAAAGACGAAACGGGCCAAGCCCTGCCGGCCTTTGCGTTACCCGGGACGATGCGCATGAGCCAGGCCAGCCGGCACGAGACGATCACCAGCCCGAACGTGGCGGCCTACCTGCCCGGCTCCGATCCGCTGTTGAACGCGGAGTTCATGCTTTACACCGCGCACCTGGACCACCTGGGCGAGCTGCACGGCGATCATGACGACGCCATCAACAACGGGGCGCTGGACAACGCCTCGGGCATATCGGTGATGCTGGAAACGGCGCGCCTGTTTACGCAGCAGGAAGCGCCGCGGCGCTCCGTGCTGTTCCTCGCCGTTACCGCGGAGGAAAAAGGCCTGGTGGGCTCGGAATATTTCGCCCACAACCCGACCATCCCCGCGGCAAAAATGACCGCCGTCGTCAACCTGGACATGCCGCTGCTGCTCTATGATTTTGGCGACGTGATCGCGTTTGGCGCGGAACACTCGACGCTGGGCGAAACAGTCCGGCAGGCCGCCGAACAGGCCGGCGTGGCGCTGACGCCCGATCCATTTCCCGAGCAGAATATTTTCGTGCGCAGCGACCATTACCGCTTCGTCCAGCAGGGCGTGCCGTCGGTATTCCTGGTGACCGGTATGGAATCGATGGACGGGGAGACGGATGCCCGGGCGATCTTCGAGGGATTCCTGCAGAAGCACTACCATACGCCGAGCGACGAAACGACGCTGCCGATCGATTACGCCGCGGCTGCCCGCTTCACGCGCATCAATTTCGACATCGGAAAAAAGATTGCCAACGAACTGGAACGCCCGCGCTGGCATGAGGGCGATTTCTTTGGCGAGACCTTCGGACGATGAGATTCTTCGACCCAAATGCCTCGTCAACATCGCGCCGGCTGATGTAAACTCGGCAGGGAAACATCAAGGTAATTTCTGTTTTGAAGGATGGCTACCGTGGACTTTGACCGCTTGTTCAAAAACTGGGATGACCGGCAGACAATCGATGCCGGTTCAACCATTTTCCGCGCTGATGACCCGGCCGACGCCATTTACGCAATTCTCTCCGGCAGCGTTCAGCTGTTCATCAAGGATAAATTGCTGGGTACCGAGAATGCAGGCGGCATCATCGGTGAAATGGTGATCATCAATTCCTCGACGCACAACCTGACCGCCGTTGCGCTGACCCCTGTTGTCCTGGCGAAACTGGACCTGGACCAGTTCAAGCAATTCATCAAAACCCAGCCCGACTTCTCTCTTCACGCCATGGCCGCTCTCGCCCAAAGGCTGCGGACGGTCGATGGCTTTATCTCCGAGCAAATGGATTGATCAACCTCCGAAACGACGGGGTAAATAAAATGGATTTGTTGGAAATATTCAGGGATTCCGAAGACCGGGCCCGGTTCTCCGCCGGCGATGTCATCATGACCGAGGGTGAAGAGGGAGGGCTGATGTACGTGGTCATGGAGGGCGAGGTCGAAATCACGCTGAAGGGCAAGACCCTGGCGACGGCTGCTAGCGGCGAGATCGTGGGTGAAATGTCCCTGATCAATTCGGAACTGAGAAGCGCGACGGTCACGGCCAAAACGGATTGCGTGCTGGCCCTGATTGACGATGCAAGCTTTAAATCGCTATTGCGACACGTACCGGATTTCACGATTCACGTGATCGATGTCCTGGCCGACAGGCTGCAAAAAGCCTTTGACATGATCGAAGAATAAACCCGCTTAACACGAACCGAAAACGCCGCCGGCGTGATGGTCGGCAACGAAGAAACCCGCGCAGCAGCCGGGATCAAACCAGGAAAATTTCCTTCTGCGGCGGACCGAGAAACTCGGCGCCGTCTTTCCTGACCACCACCATTTCCTCGACCGTGGCGTCACCCCGCCCCGGCACACGCAGGCGCGGTTCGATGGTGAACACCATACCCTCTTCCACCGGTTGGTAGACCTTGCCGGCGTACTTCTCCCAGGTTGGACCCAGCAGGGCGTTGCCGTCGTGCGCAAAGCGGCCCACCTGGTGACCCAGTCCGTGCGGAAATTCTCCGTAGCCTTTCGAGACGATGTAGTCGCGCGCCGCGGCATCGACTTCATGCGGAATCGCGCCCGGCTTGAGCACTTGCCGAGCGCGTTCGATTGATTCGACGATGGTGTCGAAACCACGCTGAACATCATCCGGCGCCTTCGTCTCCCCTTCTTTCAGCAGGTAGAAGGTGCGCTGCATGTCGGAAACGTAGTCATCCACCTTCACGCCGAAATCCATGTTCAGGATGTGGCCGCGCTCGGCGACGAGATCGGTCGGGTGGTAGTGCGGCCCCTTGTTGTCCGGGCCGGTAAATACCGCCGGGCAGTGATCCGGATCCCATGCGGGCGTCAGCCCGCGTTTCTGAATGCGCTTCGTCGTGAAAGCCGCGATGTCTTTTTCCGTCATGCCCGGCCGGATGAAAGCCGCGATCTCGTCGTAAATTTCCAGCGTGTGGCGCACCGCCCGTTTCATACGGTCCAGTTCGGCCGCTGTTTTGCGCGCCCGCAGGCTGGAAACCAGTTTTTCGGACGAAACCATGCGGTCGTCGAAACCGATCCCGGCAAGATGCTTTTTCAGCACGCGGTACATGCCGTGCGTCAACCCGTCGCAGACTTCGCTGTTCTCCGACCAGTTCACCGCAATGGTTTTTGGATCGTGTGCGCGCAGCACCTCGTGCAGGTGTTTGGCGATACCCTCGGTGTAACCGGTGACACGCTGGTAAACCGCCATCTCGTCGAGCGTGTTCTTTTCCAGGTTTCCGACGATCGCATGCGTCTCGCCCGAGGCGAACACGATAAAGGCCGAATGCCAGGTCATGTTCGACTCGCACAGGAAGTCCATCATGGGGTCGCGCATGATGCCGCTTTCGCGCACGAAGGTCAGCCAGCAATCGAGTCCGTGTTCGTTCAGCAGGTCGACGGCCTGCTGCAGTTTTTCGCGTATCAGCATGTTACTCACCTACTCGTCGCGTTCCTGGAGTTCGCCGGCGATATTCAAAAACAACTGCAGCACGATGATGCCCGCGACGGTGTGGGCGCCCAGCACGTACCAGACGTACTCGGGGTGGCCCATCTCCTCGAAAACACCGTAGAGCGAGGTATAGGTCACGCCGCTCAGCGCGGCACCGATCATCACCGACAGGAAGATCATGCCGGTGTACATGCCCGCCTTTTCTTTCGGCGCGATCCAGGTGATGTATTCCTGGATGCGCGGCGATGCCGCCATTTCACCGATCGCAAAAAACATGATGCCAAGGAAAATCACGGCCGGCGCGGAAACGTTCGCATAACCGATGACCGCGAAACCGACCGCAATCAGCAACAGGCCAACCATGAAGGTCGGGATGGCGCGGAAGTTCTCAGCGGCTCGAGAAACAAATATCTGAAAAATCATGATAATCCAGCCGGTATGTGAAATCGTTTCTCCGAGTATTCGGCGTGTTCCATCCTCGTCGACGTGCGAGAAAAAGCCCGCCACACCGGTTCCCAGAGCGGCCGCCATGCCCTGGTACAGCCTGGCCGTATCGATATTGCCGTCCACGTATACCGCGCAGAGATTGAAGAAGCACCAGAACGGCAGCCAGAAGAAAAAGCCCAGGATGATCAGCAGCGTGGTCAGCTTCATGTCGCCGAGCGCGATGCCGATGTCCTTGAACTTCTGCCCCAGCGAAACGTCATCGTATTCGCGTTCCGGCTCCTCGTAGAAGAAGATCGTGATCAGCAGCATCAGGACCACGGCGGCGGCCGCCGCCATGAAGGCCAGGTCCCAGGAGATTGCACGCAGCTTGCCCAGCACGATGGGTCCGAAGGAGCCGCCGATGTTGACCATGGCGTAAAAAATGCCGAAACCCAGGGTCTTGTTCGTGCGGTCGGTCAAGGCACGGACCGTGCCGGCGATCAGTGGTTTGAAAATGCCTGCCGCAAGGCCGATGGTCAGCATCGTCAGCACGATGCCGGAGAACGACTTGGTGTAAATGAGCAGCAGGATGGTCGGCAAGTAGGCCAGGTAGGAAACGATCAGGACCTTCTTGAAGCCATAGCGGTCGGCAAACGTGCCCGAGATGACCGGGATGCCGTAGGAGAGCAGAAGAAAAATACTCTGGACCACGCCCAGCTGGGCGCGCGTGTAGCCCAGCGAGGCCATGTAGATGCCGAAACCGAAGTAGATACCGTAATAGGCGAAGCGCTCCAGCACCTCGATGCCGTTGGCGACCCAGAAAACACGTGGGAAAGCGGTCCGTTTTTCCATGATTTTTCCTCGGGAAAGGCAGTGGAAACCCGGCACATTATAGCCCCGGGGACAAGCGGCACAGAGGACCTGGCGCAAGGCCCAGGGCTATTCCTGGCCTGAGGCGGGAAGGACCGGGGTCAGAACAGCTGAACTGCTCTGACCCCGTTTACCGATTTGCAATTACGGACCGGACTGGTCGAGCCCGCGAATTTCGAGCAGGGCATCAATCGACGGATCCTCGCCACGGAAGAGCCGATACAACTCATCCGCGTCTTTCGAGCCACCGGCCTGGTAGACATTTTTCTTCAGGCGCGCGGCCAGTTCGGGATTGAAAATGTCACCGGTTTCCTTGAACGCGGTGAAACCGTCGGCGTCCAGGATCTCGGACCACAGGTAGGCGTAGTAACCCGAGGAGTAACCGCCCGCGAAGATATGCGAGAAGTACGGGCTGCGATAACGGCTCTCGATTTCGCCCGGTTTACCGTAGGCAGCAAGGGTCTCGTTCTCGAATTTCACCGGGTCTTCCACCGAGGCTGCCTCGTTCGGGGTCATCGTGTGCCAGCTCATGTCGAGCAGCGATGCGGCAATGTATTCCGTCGTCGCGAATCCCTGGTTGTGCGTGCTGGCGGCAATGATCTTGTCGACCAGCCGCTGCGGGATGACTTCGCCGGTTTCAGAATGTTTCGCGTACATCGCCAGCACCTGCGGCTGGGAAGCGTAGTGCTCCATGAACTGCGACGGGAACTCGATGAAGTCACGCGGTGTGCCGTTGGTGCCCGAAAAGCGCGAGTAGCGCACATCGGTCAGCAAGCCGTGCAGCCCGTGACCGAACTCGTGGAACAGGGTTTCGACCTGATCGTAACTCAGCAGGGTGGGTTCGCCCTCGGCCGGAACCGCAATATTGAGGTTATTGGTCACGATCGGACGGATATTTTCGCCCTTCACGTTGCTGGCTTCGCGGTAGTTGCTCATCCAGGCGCCGCCCCGCTTAGAATCACGGGCGTAGTAATCGAGCATGAACACGCCGAGTTCGGAGCCGTCGGCGTCCCTGACCAGGTACGGTTGAACGACCGGATTCCAGACCGGGACATCCTCGAGCGGTTCGAAGGTGACACCAAACAGCTGATTGGCCACGTAGAAGGCGCCATCCCGAACATTGGACAGTTCGAAATACGGCTTCACTTCGTCCTCGTTCAGAGCGTATTTTTTCTGCCGGAGCTTTTCGGCGTAATACCACCAGTCGTGCTGCTCGATGATGAAGTCATGGCCTTCTTCCTCGACGATCTGCTGCATCTCGGCCAGTTCCGACCGTGCTTTTTCGAGGCCGGGCGTCCAGACCTCTTGAAGAAACGACTCGACCTTCTCCGGCGTTTTGGCCATGTTGGTCTCGAGAACGAAGGACGCGTGGTTGTCGTAACCCATCAACTGCGCGCGTTCCGCGCGCAGCTTGGCAATTTCGACCAGCACGTCGCGGTTGTCCTGCTCGTCGCCCTGGGCGCCGCGGGACCGGTAAGCCGTGTTGAGTTGCTTGCGCAGTTCACGGTTGTCCGCAAAGGTCATGAAACCTTCGTAGGTGCCGCGGTCGAGCCCGAAGACCCAACCTTCCTTCCCTTTCGCCTCGGCCTTGGCGCGGGCGGAACCGATCATGCTCTCGGGCAGTCCGCTGAGGTCGGCTTCATCGGTGACATGAAGCTCGAAAGACTTGGTCTGCTTGAGGAGATTCTGGCCGAAAACGGTGTTCAGCTCGGAAATACGGGCGTTGATTTCCTTGACGCGCGCCTTGGTATCGGCATCCAGCATCGCACCACGGCGAACGAAATCCCGGTAGGTCAGTTCAACCAGGCGCATTTCCTCTTCGTCCAGGTCCAGCGCTTCGCGATTATCGTAAACGGCCTTGACCCGGGCAAAAATCGTGTCGTCCATCAGAATCGCGTCGGTTTCCTTGGTCAGGCGCGGCCAGAACTCAACTTCGAGTTCCTGCAGCTTGTCGTTGGTATCCGTGTTGCTGACATTGGCAAACACGTTCACGACGCGGGTGATGTCCTTGCCCGCCGTTTCCAGCGCTTCCACGGTATTTTCGAAGGTCGGCGCTTCCTCGTTGTCACGGATCAGCGCAATGTCGGCGCGCATCGCCTCGAGACCCTTATCGAAAGCGGGCTTGTAGTGTTGGTCTGCAATCCGGTCGAATGGCGGAATGCCGTACGGAGTATCCCACTCGCTGAAGAATGGGTTCTCAACTTCGGCAACCAGGGCCGGCGCCTCAGCCACCGCATCGGTCGCGGTTTCCATGGTGACATCAGCCGGGGTTTCGGCCTTTTCAGAGCAGCCGAACAACGCCGCCGTGAAACACGCGGCTACCAGGGGTTTGAAAAAGATTCGGGGTTTGTTTTGCATGGGGTTTCCCAACGTGTTGATAACCATTGAACGCTATCATTTTTGGGCCTCCCTGGCCCCTGACAACAGTCATGTAGATGGCTTTAAATGGCATCAATTCATTTAATCGTTTTGTAAGTAAAATCAAAAAGGGGCGGTCTATTGCTATGATGTCATCAACGATCGTTCATTCGACAAACGGTAGCGAAATATGAAGACCCTGTTTACGGCCGTATTCACCCTGGTTCTTGTCGCCGCTGGCGATGCGTGGAGCCAGGAATCCGACGCAGCGGCGGAAGTCTCGCTGGATGGCCTGGAATTGCTTGAAAAAACACGCTGGCAAGAGATTTACCGCGCGCCGGGCGTCGACTGGAGCGTCTACGAGGAAGTCCTGATTGACGAAACCAGTGTCGCCTTCCGCAAGGGCTGGCTGCGTGACCAGAACCGTTACCAGACCAACCGGATTCGCAGCGAAGACATGGAGCGCATCAGCGCCGACATGGCGCGCATGTCAAACGAGGCATTGAGCGAGGAACTGACCGATAAAGGCGGTTACCGGCTCGCCGAGGCGCCCGGGAAAAATGTGCTTCGCATCACCCCCCATATCGTCGATCTCGACGTCTATGCGCCGGATCCGCGCTCCGCGCCCGGGATCCAGCGCAGCTATGCCGAGACCGTCGGACGCATGAAACTGAAACTGAACCTGTTCGATGCGCATAGCGGCGACCTGGTCGCCGTATTCAACGCTGAGCGCGAAGCGCCGCGACGCGGCTACCTGCAGTGGGCCAATACCGTCAGCAACAACCAGGAATTCCGTATCATGCTCAAGGCATGGGCCCGCGACCTGCGCGAGGGCCTCGAGAAAGTTCGTTCACAGTAAGCAAAGCGTTATTCGTCCAAGGAGGAAGAATCGTGAAGTACAGAAATATCATCACCAGTCTCATTTTTGTTGCGGCCAGCCTGCCGCTGCTTGCCGCGGCGGAGGACAAGGCACCCGAGC
The DNA here is from genome assembly GCA_050114495.1 of Lysobacterales bacterium. Classification (GTDB taxonomy): domain Bacteria; phylum Pseudomonadota; class Gammaproteobacteria; order Xanthomonadales; family SZUA-36; genus JABDPF01. The sequence goes on from JASFSI010000037.1 coordinate 9,021, forward strand.
TCAATGCGGACGGCCTGCAGCTGATCGAAAAGGACAGCCGCGGTGCGCTCTATGCCGACCCCGACGCCGACTGGAGCCAATTCAGCAAGATCATGCTGGACGAGGCCACCGTGGCCTTTCGCCGTAACTGGGAGCGTGACCTGAACCGCGGCAGCGCGACCCGGGTGCGCACCAGCGATATCGAGCGGATCAAGAACGACCTGGCAGCGCTTTTCAACGACGTGTTTGCAACCGAGCTGGGCGAAAAAGGCGGTTACGAAATCGTTGATGCCGCCGGGCCCGATGTGCTGCGCATTGCCCCGCACATCATCGATCTAGACATTTATGCACCGGACCTCAGTTCATCAATGAATTCACGTTCCTACGTCAGGTCAGCCGGCCGCATGACCCTGAAACTCGAACTTTTGGACTCCGAAACCGGGGACCTGCTCGCGGAAGCCAGCGACCGGCGGGAAGCGCCCGATCGCGGTTACGCCCAGTGGGCCAACCGGGTTTCAAATACCGCCGAGGCGCGCAACATGCTCAAAAGCTGGGCCAAGGCGTTGCGCGTGCGCCTGAACGAGGCTACCGGTAAACCGGTCGCCGATTAAGTTAAGCCTGTAGGAGCCCGCCATGCGGGCGAATGGGTCTACAAATGAGAAAAGCGCCGTTTTCACGGCGCTTTTCTTATCGCCCGCATGGCGGGCTCCTACAGCTTTCTCAGGACCGCGAAGCGGGCTCCTCTACATCAGCCCTTCCAGTCAGGAATGCGGGACGGCGTCCAGGGTGCGCCCTCGTCTTCCAGTTCGCGCTCGATGGCGGTCAGCTCGGAATCGATGGCTCTCAGCTCGCCCAGGATGCCGGGGAACTGCTCGGCCGCCACGTCGTAGGAATCACTGAAGTTGCCGGTAACGCCTGCCTGGGTGTTCCAGGTGCCGTAAGCGATGGTTCCGAC
>JASFSI010000038.1:0-9836 GCA_050114495.1 Lysobacterales bacterium
CGCGGATCACGCAGGTGCCGCCGACACGGCTTTCCTCGCAAATGCCCACTTTCGCGCCGTGCCCTGCCGCGATGCGCGCCGCCCGAACGCCGCCCGAACCGGCGCCGATAACAAAGAGATCGAAATCAAATTTGCTCATATCTGTTTTCCATGCGGCTCGACCCGCTTTTTTTACGGCCTCGCGGGCTGCGCTGTGCAGGCCCGTGTGCCGCCTTTGCACCCAGTGGCGCAATGGTACCCCGATTGGCGGCTGTTTGCTCTTTCGAACAGGGACGGTTCAGAGTGCAAAAACCCGTGTGAAGAACCCGTCAAGGGGCCGCCTTTGACGATGAAAACAGGCGCCTGAAAATAAATGTAGAATACATGAATGATTCCGTGATCTGAATCATTAAACCCGCCACGATGTCGTGGACTTGGGTCGCCAGTTTCCGTAGCATGGCGCCCTTGTATTTGTCACCCGATTGGAGCCGCATGTTATCCGCGACCCAGGTCAATTTCGAACGTTACTTCGAGCCCGTGTTCAGACCCGTCAGCTTCGAACTTGAAGCCGGTGAGCTGCTGTTGGTGACCGGGGCAAACGGCTGCGGCAAGACGACCCTGATCCGGGTATTGGCGGGCATCCTGCACCCCACTTCCGGAACGATCGAAATCAGCAATCAGAACATGGCCTACGTCGGCCACTACCTCGCGCTTAAAGACGATCTCAGCGTGCTGGAAAACCTGCGTTTCATACGCGAGTTCATGGGAACGTCCCGGCGCAGTGCACAGGAAGTGATCGTCGAGGTCGGGCTGGACCACGTAAAACACAACCAGGCACGCCACCTGTCAGCCGGTCAGCGCAAACGCTGCGCTCTTGCGCGTTTGCTGCTCAGCAACGCCGGGCTGTGGCTGCTGGACGAGCCCTATTCCAACCTGGACACCGAGGGCGTCGAACTCGTGGACCGTTTGCTGGTCAGACACCTGAAGGACGGCGGGGCCGCGGTGGTGGCCACGCACGGAGCGCACCGTCCGCCCTGGGAAGGCACGACGGACTATTACCTGGTTTCGGGAGCAGCGGCATGAACACGGGTCAGGCGACAGGCAGCATGGGCAGGGCGTTTTTTGCGCTGCTGCGGCGCGACCTGCTGCTGGCTTTTCGCCGGCGGACCGAACTGCTTTTTCCCATTATTTTCCTGCTCGTCGTGGTCAGCCTGTTTCCGCTGGGTATCGGTCCCAGCATGGAACTGCTCGCGCGCATATCGCCCGGCGTGATCTGGATTGCAGCCCTGCTCTCCACGGTCATTTCGCTGGACGCAATGTTCCGCTCCGATTTCGAGGACGGCACGCTCGAGCAGTTCGTCATCAGCGGGCACCCGCTGACACTGATCGCACTGGCCAAGATCCTGACCCATTGGCTGGTCGCAGGTCTGCCCATCGTGCTGCTTACCCCGCTGCTGGCGATCTGGATGAACCTGCCGGAAGGAACCCTCGGGGTCATTCTGCTGACCCTGCTGCTGGGCACCCCGGTGCTCAGCCTGATCGGCTCGATCGGCGTCGGCTTGACCATCAGCCTGAAGCGCGGCGGTCAGCTGCTCTCGCTGCTGGTGTTTCCGCTCTACGTCCCCATTTTGATCATCGCCACCGCAGCCGTCATGGCAGCGGCCGACGCCCTGCCCTTCACGCAGTTCCTGGGCCTGCAGACCGCGGGCCTGATCGTTTCGCTGACCCTGGCCCCGTTCGCGACGGCCGCAGCCCTGAAAATAAGCTTGTCATGACAGAAGAAACCCGAACCGAGACCAAACAGCGTAAGAACGCTTTCGTGCTTTTCATCCACAAGCTCGGTTCGCCGCCGTGGTTTTACGGCTTCGCCGGCAAGCTGATTCCCTGGCTGTGGCTGATCTTCGGCGTGCTGGCCGCCTGGGGCCTCTACCTTGGCCTGGTCAAGGCGCCGACGGACTACCTGCAGGGCGAAAGCTACCGGATCATTTACCTCCACGTGCCGAGCGCGTGGATGTCGTGGATGATTTACGCGGTCATGGCGGGCCTCGGCTTTATCAATCTCGTCTGGCGCATCCGGATCACCGAGATCCTGGCCATGAGCAGCGCGCCCATCGGCGCCGCATTCACGCTGGTCGCGCTGGCCAGCGGCTCACTGTGGGGGCGCCCGACCTGGGGCACCTACTGGGTGTGGGACGCGCGGCTGACCAGTGAACTGGTCCTGCTGTTCCTTTACCTCGGCGTGATCGGCCTGTACAACGCGATCGACGAACCCCGCAAGGCGGCCCGTGCCGCCTGCCTGCTGGCCCTGGTCGGCGTCGTCAACCTGCCGATCATTCACTTCTCCGTGAAGTGGTGGAACACGCTGCACCAACCCAGCAGCATCAGTTTCACCAGCGGCAGCAGCAGCATCGATCCGAGCATGTTGTGGCCGCTGCTGATCATGGCCACGGCAGTCAAGTTCTACTATGGCGCCAGCCTTTTAGCGCGCGCGCGCGTCAAACTGCTCGAGCAGGACAAGCGCAAAGCCTGGGCGAAGAACGTCATCAGGGAGGGCAAGTAACATGGATCACACGCCATTCATCATCGCTGCGTACACCATCGGCTTCGTCGTCCTGGCGTGGAACGCCGTGGCACCGCTTTTCAAGAGAAACACGATCGCCCGCGACATACAGCGGTTGATACAGATAGAGGAACGCTCCATTGACTCCGACTCGTAAAAGACGGCTGGTCGCCGTCATCCTGATCCTTGCGGGCGTGGGCCTGGCGGCCACGATCGCGACATTCTCCCTGCAGGAAAACCTGCTGTATTTCCAGAGTCCCAGCGACCTGGCTGAGCAGCCGATTCCGCCCGGCCGGCAGTTCCGCCTCGGCGGACTGGTCAAACCGGGTTCGGTGGAACGCGTCGGCGACAGCCTGGCGACGCGGTTCGTCGTCACGGACGGCCCGGAAGACATCATGGTCGAATTCGTGGGCATCCTGCCTGACCTGTTCAGCGAAGGCCAGGGCGTGATCGCCCGCGGCACGCTCGACGAGGCCGGGCTGTTCGCCGCCTCGGAAGTACTCGCCAAGCACGACGAGAATTACATGCCCCCCGAGGTCGCAGACGCGCTGGAGAAATCCGGCCACGTTCCGGCCGGCACCTACGATAGCGGAGAGTAGTCAATGATCCCTGAACTTGGACAGGTCTTCCTGTTCGGCGCCCTGCTTACTTCGCTGCTGCTCGGCATCCTGCCGATGATTGGCGCGACAAAGGAAAACCAGCTCCTGATGCGCACGGGATTCAGCATCTCGATGGTGCAGTTCCTGCTGGTGGGCGGCGCTTTCGTGATGCTCACCTGGGCTTTCATCATCCAGGACTTCTCGGTCGAATACGTGGCGCGCAACAGCAATTCCAGCCTGCCGATGCAGTACCGCTTTTCCGCCGTGTGGGGCGCGCACGAAGGCTCCCTGCTGCTGTGGGAATGGATCCTGTGCATCTGGACCTTCGCCGTCGCGCTGTTCAGCAAGCGGCTTCCGGACGCCTTCCGCGCCCGTACGCTCGCGGTGCTCGGCTGGATCTCGTTTGGATTCCTGCTGTTCGTGGTCTTCACCTCGAACCCCTTTGGCCGCATCCTGCCGCCGGCGGCAGAGGGCCTCGACCTGAACCCGCTGCTGCAGGACCCCGGCCTGATTATCCACCCGCCGATGCTCTACATGGGCTACGTGGGCTTTTCCGTCGCTTTCGCCTTTGCCGTGGCCGCTCTGCTCGGCAGGCAGGTGGATCGCGACTGGGTACGCTGGTCGCGGCCCTGGACCCACGTCGCCTGGGCTTTCCTGACCCTCGGCATCGTGCTCGGCTCCTGGTGGGCCTACTACGAACTGGGCTGGGGCGGCTGGTGGTTCTGGGACCCGGTTGAAAACGCCTCGTTCATGCCCTGGCTGGTCGGCACCGCATTGATTCATTCACAGGCCGTGACCGAAAAACGGGGCGCCTTCCGCAACTGGACCCTGATCCTGGCCATCAGCGCTTTTTCGCTGTGCCTGCTGGGCACTTTCCTGGTGCGCTCGGGCGTGCTGACATCCGTGCATGCCTTCGCCTCGGACCCGACCCGCGGCATATTCATCCTCACCTACCTGTTCGTCGTGGTCGGCGGTTCCCTGCTGCTGTTTGCGCTGCGGGCGCCGTCCATGGTCCAGGGCAGTGACTTCAAGGGCGTGTCGCGCGAGACCCTGCTGCTGATCAACAACCTGATGCTGACGGTGATCGCCGCAATGGTGCTGACCGGAACGCTGTACCCGCTGCTGCTGGATGCGCTGGACGCCGGCAAGATCTCGGTCGGACCGCCCTACTTCAGCCTGATGTTCGCCATCCTGATGGTGCCGATCGCCCTGCTGCTGCCGCCCGCTTTCTACTCGAAGTGGCAGGAGGACAGCGTCAAGCGACTGGCCGGCAAACTGGTCATTCCGGCCGTGCTCGCGGTGCTCACCGGCATCGTGACCGCCGTGTGGCTGCCGAGCGCCGGCGGCTGGGGGATCGCGGGAAGCGCCGCAGCAGCCTGGGTCATCGTCGCGAACATCCAGTATTACATTCAGCGCATGGCCGGTGATGCGCGGCCTGGCCGCAGCGAAACCGGCATGGTGCTGGCGCACCTGGGGGTCGGGCTGTTCCTGGTCGGCGCCTCGCTGACCAACGCGGTCAGCACCGAGAAACACATCCGCATGGAGTCCGGGGACCGCTTCAGCCTGTCCGGCTACGAGTTCGTTTTCCAGGGCACTCAGGTTGTAAACGGCCCGAACTACGCCGCCGACCGCGGCGAGTTCATCGTGCTCCAGGGCGGGAGTGAAATCACCCGGATGTATCCCGAAAAACGCCGCTATCGAAGCGGCCAGACCATGACCGAGGCGGCGCTGGACCCGGGGCTGACGCGTGACCTCTACGTGTCACTGGGCGAGCCGCTGGACAACTTCGGCAACGTCTGGGCCGTGCGGTTGTACCATAAACCGTTCATCCGGTTTATCTGGCTGGGCGGACTGTTCATGATGCTCGGCGGCTTTGTTGCCGCCAGCGACAAACGCTACCGGCGGAGGCGCCAGGAGGCTGCAGCATGATCGGCAGACTTGTACCCGTCATCATTTTCGTATTGCTGGGCGTGCTGCTCGCCGTTGGCTTGCGCATCGCCGACCACAAGACGGAAATCCCCTCACCGCTGATCGGCAAACCCATGCCGCCGTTCGAACTGCCCGTGCTGGGCCAGCCGGATCGCGTGCTGACCAACGAGGACCTGGTCGGTGAACCGTTCCTGGTCAACGTCTGGGCGAGCTGGTGCCCGACCTGCCGTGTCGAGCATCCGTATATCACCGAACTCGCGCGCTCCGGTGCGGTGCGCGTCATCGGCTTCAACTACAAGGACGAGTTGAGCGATGCCCAGGCCTGGCTGCGGCGCTTCGGCGACCCTTACGAGCTGACGCTGCAGGACTACAGCGGACGCTACGCCATCGACCTGGGCGTCTATGCAGCGCCCGAGTCTTTCCTCGTGGACGCTGACGGCACCATCATCTTCAAGCAGATCGGCGCGGTAACGCCCGAGGTCATTGAAAACGAAATCCTGCCGAGGATCGGAAAATGAAGCACCTGACCCGACTGGCCATCGTTGTCGCGACATTGTTGCTGTGCGGCGCCCTGGCTGCCCAGAACGAGACACCCAAGGTCTTCGATTCCGAGGAGCAGGAAGCCCGGTTCAAGCACCTGACGCTGGAACTGCGCTGCCTCGTGTGCCAGAACCAGAACCTTGCCGATTCCGATGCGCCGCTGGCGCAGCAGCTGCGTGGCGAAATCTACGACATGCTGCAGGACGGCAAGAGCAACGAGGAAATCACCGGCTTCATGGTGGATCGCTACGGCGACTTCGTCCTGTACAAACCGCCGGTGCAGACCAACACGCTGGCGTTGTGGGCCTTTCCGATCGTCATGCTGCTGATCGGCGCGATCGTCGTGGCCTTCAGCGTGCGTAACCGCAGCCGCAAGCTCGCCGCGGCACAGAAAAAAGGATCCGCCTAGTGTTCTGGATAATCGCCGCGCTGATACTGTTTATCGGCTTCGTCATCGCTCTTCTTCCCCTGCTCCGCGACAAGTCGGGCTGGCAGCCGCTGGCCCTGGCGCTGGTCTTCGCCCTGCCGGCCGCGGGGCTGTGGATGTACAACCAGTTTGCTACACCCGCCGGGCTGGACGTGGTCGGTACACCGAACGTCGCGTCAGCAGCGGATCCCCACTCCGGCCAGGCCGCGGATATGCAGTCGATGATCGCCGGCCTGCAGCAGCGGCTCGAACAGAATCCTGACGACCTGGAAGGCTGGCTGCTGCTGGCGCGCACGCTCAGGGCCTCGCAGCGCTTCGAGGAAGCCTCCCAGGCGCTGGAACGTGCATTTGAACTGGCGCCCGACAACCTGGTCGTGATGGTCGACCTGGCCGAATCAAGGGTCTATCTCGATCCGGAGGGTCGCGTACCGGAGTCCTCTGTCCAGTTGCTGGAGCGGGCGCTGGAAACGAACCCGGACATGCAGAAAGCGCTGTGGCTGATGGGTATCGCGGCGGTCCAGCAGGGCGACGACGCCTTTGCCATCAGCTACTGGCAGTCACTGATGTCGCAGCTCGAACCGGGCACCGAAGTGTACGAGATGGTCGGCGGCCAGCTCGCGCAGGCGCAGGCACGGCTCGGTATGCTGCCGGGTGAAGCCGCATCCGCACCGCCGGAAGAGACGGAAAGCGGCTGGACCGGCACACGGCTGGTGCTCGATGCGGCGGAGGGCGCGCGCCAGGCGTTGGCGAACGGCGCGATCCTGTACATCACCATTCGCGCCCCCGGGCCGGCGATGGGGCCGCCCCTGGGCGTGCGCCGCATCGAAAAACCGGAATTCCCCCTGGAGCTGACCATCACGGACCAGGACAGCATGATGGCCGAACGCATGATTTCCTCGGAAAGCGCGATCCAGGTCCAGGCCCGCGTTTCACTGACCGGCGCGCCGACCCCGCAGCCGGGCGACTGGCGCAGCGCGCTCAAGTCGACCGAACTGGCCTCGAGCAGCCTCGTGGTGCTGGAAATCGATCAGCAGGTGGAGTAACACCCGCTCGAAACGGGTGGCCCGGCGGTTGAATCGATACGGCCGGGCCTCAGGGCACCCCCGTGTTGCTGGACAGCGGGCAGACGACCGCGTAAAGCGTATGGCCGCTGTCGCGGTACTTGCGCTCGAACGCGCTCAGCGGGTCGTCGCCCGCCACCGTGACCGGCTGCACGTCGAGACCGCTCAGCCGATTCACGGAAAAAGCAAACTCCCCGGCGTAAACGGACCAGTTGCAGCGCATTTCCAGCCGGCCGCCCAGACCCAGCATGTCGCCAAACACCGGGTGTGCGTGCCAGCGCCTCTGCAGATGGCCGGGTTTGGGCCAGGGGTTCGGATACAGCAGGTAATGTCGTTCCAGGCGCCAATTCGCCTGCAGCGCCAGGCGCCAGAACGTGGCCAGTTCAGCCCGCAACCAGATCGCGTTCTCGGCGCGGTGCGGAAAATGCACAGCACCCGACCGCGCCAGCCGCGCGGCCGACTTGTCCACGCCGATCACCAGGGCATCAGGATGCAATCCGGCCAGTTTCAGCGTGCTTTCAGCGTTTCCACAACCCGAGTCAAGCACCAGCGGCGCCTGCTCCGCGGAGAGAAGAGCGGCCAGGCGGTCAAATGCCCTCTGTGTCGGCGCATGCAGCGGCTGACTCCATTTCCTGCCGCGGTGGCGATCGAGCACCGCTGGCAGGCGCGGGTGCACACCCGCTTGACTACTGCGCACTGCACGTGAATGATTAGCCGCTGGCATCGAATTCCGGTTCAGCCGGTCAGGACCCCATTAATTAGCATGAAGCTGTCGTTCAAAGCCAGTCACCATCGAGTCGACGCCACGAACTTTCTGCAGGTGGAAGAGCCCTTCCGTTTCGCCAGCGGCGGCTCCATTCCGGCCGCGACGCTGGCCTACGAGACCTGGGGCGAGCTCAACGAGCAGCGATCCAACGCGGTACTGATCCTGACCGGGCTATCACCCAATGCCCACGCGGCCAGCAGCGCGGAAGACCCCGATGACGGCTGGTGGGAGCCAATGGTCGGGCCCGGCAAGGCGATCGACACCGACCGGCACTACGTGATCTGCGTGAACTCCCTGGGCAGCTGCCAGGGTTCCACCGGGCCGGGCTGCGTCAACCCGGAAACCGGTCGGCAGTACCGCCTGTCGTTTCCGGACCTCGTCATCGACGACATTGCGAAAGGCGCGGCAATGGTGCTGGAGTACCTCGGCATCAAACAGCTGCGCGCGATGGTCGGACCGTCCATGGGCGGTATGAGCTGCCTGGCGCTGCTGCGCCAGAACCCGGCCATCACGCGGCATTTTCTCGGCATATCGACAGCCGCTCGGGCCGAACCCTTCGCGATCGCAATCCGCTCGCTGCAGCGTGAAATCATCGTGCGCGACCCACACTGGCTGGACGGCGCCTACACCGACGAAGACTGGCCGGAGACCGGCATGCGCCTCGCGCGCAAGCTGGGCATGATTTCCTACCGCTCGGGCGCCGAGTGGCGCGAGCGGTTCGGCCGCGAACAGGAAGTGCATTTCAGCGAGCGCCTGTTCGGCATGCACTTTTCGGTCGAGTCCTACCTGGAAAACGCGGCCAAGAAGTTCATCCGCAACTTCGACCCCTGCTGCTACCTGTTCCTGTCGCAGTCGATCGACTGGTTTGACCTGAGCGACGGCTACGCCGACATGGAAGACGCTTTTTCCGACCTGGAAATCCAGTCCACACGCATCATCGGCGTGCACACCGACTTCCTGTGGCCGGTTCACCAGCAGAAAGAGATCGCCGACTGCTTCCGCAAAGCCGGCGTGGACTCCGACCTGGTGCTGCTGGACTCGATCCAGGGGCACGACGCCTTCATGGTCGACTACGACCGCTTCTGCCCGGTCGTGGCCGAGTACATGAACGCCGTCACCTGAGCCGAATCGTCTTTAGCCCGAAACGCAAAACGGCTATACTTTCGCCTCTCTGAAATCCACTCCGTGCCGAAGTGGCGGAACTGGTAGACGCGCCGGATTCAAAATCCGGTTCTGGAAACAGAGTGAGGGTTCGAGTCCCTCCTTCGGCACCATGTTTTTCGGGCCTGCGATCGGCCCAACCGGCGTTCAGCTTCCCGGGCCCGGAAGCAGCAAAATCCGAATCTCGTCCCTGCCGCCTTCGCAGCTCAGCGCGCCGCGCTCGAGCCGCTGATCTCCACTACCCGGTGCGCGTGGTGGCTGCGGCCGAACTCGTCCTGCGCCTTGACGGTCAGCGTATACGTGCCGGGCTCCAGGTCACCGGGCATGCGGGCTACCCAGACGTGGCTGGACGGCGCCGTTTTCACCCAGGGCTTCATCACCTCCTTGTAACGCGCGAACGACTCGACGATGTTCGGGTCCGCCATGTCGCGCCGTTCCATTTCCACCTCGTCACCGCCGCCGACCTGGAACCAGACACGGGACCTCGGCCCGCCGTCGAACAGGTTGACGATCACGTCTGTCGCGTGCAGTTCGTCGATATTGAAGCGCCCGTCGTTGAGCTCGCCCGGGCGGAAATCACGCAGCGCGCCCGCGGAATGGCGGTGGTGCGACACGTCGAAGAACACGTTCATCTGGTGCTCCGCCGGTTTTCCGGCGGCGCGATAGCTGACCTCGAGTGAATTTCCGTCGACCTCGAGAAGGTGATAACCATTGGGCGTTCCGTCGCGCTGATCCGTGACCGGTATGCCGCGCTCGTCCAGCGGTCCGCTCCACCAGCTGCCGGAAACCGCGGTCAACACGTGGTGGTGAAACT
>JASFSI010000039.1:0-9394 GCA_050114495.1 Lysobacterales bacterium
GTGAAACCATGCCAGAACCAGCCCAGCAAGGGACGATTCGCTTCAGGGCTGCCGGTGCCTTGACCCCCTCGAGAGGCACTCGGCTGTCGGGAACAGCCGAGTAGCGCACAGGGATGTCTCGAGCGTGCCGCGAGAGGTGAGTAAGGCGCTGGCAGCCGAAAAGCAAAACCACACAAGTCCTGGTGAAAGCGAGATACAGCGACCCTCAGATATTTAGGGACCGGCCGCCGTCCACGGCCAGGTCCTGGCCGGTAACGTAAGGCGCGTCGAGCGCCAGGAAAGCGACCGCGTTTGCGATGTCGCTGGCCTCACCCGGACGCCCGAGCGCCGTGCGGTCGAGGATCGCCTGTTTTTCCGCGTCGCTGGTCTCGTGCTCCGGCCACAGGATCGCCCCGGGCGATACGCCGTTGACGCGGATTTCGGGGCCCAGCTCGGCTGCCATGAATTTCGTCATCATCGCCAGCCCGGCTTTGGAAATGCAGTAGACCCCGTGATTGCTCATCGGCCGGTCTGCGTGCACGTCGAGGATATTGATCACCGAACCTGCGGCGGTCTTCAGTTCCGCAAGCAACGCCTGGACCAGGAAGTAGGGGCCGCGCAGGTTGCTGTTGACCAGGTCGTCCCACTGCCAGGCCTGGGTCTCGCCCACCCGTGTCGGATAAAAACGCGATGCGTTGTTGACCAGCACGTCCAGGCGATCGAAGGCGGCCCGGCAATCGGCGGCAAGACGCTCCACGCCATCTGCGCTGGAGAGGTCAGCCTGGGCGACGCCGGCGCTGCCCGGCCTGATGTCGTTCAGCCTGGCGGCGAGCGTCGCGGCTTTTTCAACGCTGGAATTGCAGTGCAGCAGCACGTTGCAACCCCTTTCGTGCAGCGTTTCGGCCGTGCAGGCCCCAATGCGGGCGGCGGCGCCGGTCACCAGGGCGTTTTTTGTACTGGACATGGTTCCTGTGCTCCAACAAACTTGCTTCACATGACGCGCACCATCCTGCCGGAACCCCCTGAAGAGCTCAAGCGGCACAGCGATCGCCTCGCCGGGCTGATCCATTCTGAAATCCAGGCGACCGGTCCCATGCCGTTTTCACGTTACATGGAAATGGCGCTGTACGAGCCGGGGCTCGGTTATTACTCGGCCGGGCTGCACAAGCTGGGCGAAACCGGTGATTTCATCACCTCCCCGGAGATCGGGCCGCTGTTCGCCGCCTGCCTGGCACGGCAGGCGGCGCAGACGGCACAGGAGCTGGGTGACTACGAAATCCTCGAGGTCGGCGCCGGCACCGGGAAATTGGCCGTGGATTTGCTGGCCCACGCCGACCCGCGCCTTGCGCCCCGTCGTTACCGCATACTCGAGCGCAGCGCTGACCTGAGACAGGTGCAGCGGAGACGCTTTGAACGCGAGGCGCCCGGCTGGCTGGGCCGCGTCGAGTGGCTGGACAGCCCGCCCGACCGTTCATGGCAGGGTCTGCTGATCGCGAACGAGGTGATCGACGCGCTGGCAGCCGAGCGATTTCAGATCGAGACGGGCGGCGAGGTCAGTCAGATGTGTGTCGACCAGGACGGTAACACCCTTGGCTGGGCGAACCGGGAGGCCCCGCCCGAACTGGAAAACGCGGTCCGCCATCTCGAGGAGAGCATTGGCGGAACGCTTCCCGCGGGTTTTCGTTCCGAGCTTCGCCTGCACCTGCCCGAATGGCTGGATTCACTGACCGCAAACATGAAGCGCGGCCTGGCGCTGTTTGTCGACTACGGCCACGCCAGGAGCGATTTCTACCATGCGGACCGTCGGGAAGGCACGCTGATGTGTCACTACCGCCACCGGGCCCACGACGATCCTTTCTTCTGGCCCGGCCTCCAGGACCTGACGGCATGGGTGGATTTCACCGCCCTGGCCGAAGCGGCCGACCACTGTGGCCTGGACGTTGAAGGCTATGCGAGCCAGGCGATGTTCCTGCTGGGCTGCGGGCTGGAGGCCGTGCTTCAGGATCTTGCAGCCGCCAGCGGGGACCATGGAGTTGCCCTCGCCGCCGAGGCCCGGCAGCTCACCCTGCCGGGCATGATGGGTGAACGATTCAAGGTCATGGGGCTGGGGCGCGGGCTGGAAATTCTTCCCCGCGGTTTCGAACTGGAAGATATCAGGTACCGGCTATAGCCCGCACACGCGCTTCGCGCAAAAGATGGCCCACCTGGGTGCCGTTCAGCCCCGTCGTATCCAGGTCCCGTGCCCGCACCGACTGCGCAGCCCGCAGTGCGTCCGCCAGGATGCCGGCCTGCGGATAGTCACGATCACGAAACCCGCCCCTGCCCCGGTAGTCCGCCTCGCAGGCGTGCAGGAAATCCTCGAGGAGCTCGGGACGGCGCAGCAGGTCTGCGTCTTCGATCAGCCTGAGCCTGGTAGCGGGTTTCATCTCGGTCAACCGATGGCAGCGCAGGTGCAGCGCGGTCACCATCAGGGCCAGGCGGCGGTACCGATTGGGTGCCTTGAGGCGCTCGCAGACACGCCGTGTCAACGGTGCGCCGCGCTGTTCGTGCCGCCGGTGCGAGGGCCATTCCTCCCTGGGCGTGATGCCCTTGCCGAGGTCGTGCAGCAGCAGGGAAAACACCACCTCCGGCCCCCAGCCCATTTCCGCGGCGAAGTCCATGGCCATTTGCACGTGCAGGCCCGTGTCGATTTCCGGGTGGTGCTTTTCCGGCTGCGGAACGCCGAACAGCGCATCCACTTCCGGCAACAGCCGTTGCAGTGCCCCGCAAGCCCGGAGCGTTTCGATAAAGACGCCCGGCCGCGCCGACGCCATGGCGCCCTCGATCTCCGCCCAGTTGCGCTCGGCGGCCAGGTGCTCGAGTTCACCGGATGCCGAGATATCACGCATCAACGCCATGGTGGACGGGTGCACGGTGAACCCGAGCGGCGCCAGGCGGGCAGCAAAGCGAGCGACACGCAGAACGCGCAGCGGATCCTCGCAAAAAGCGGGAGACACGTGCCGCAGCACGCGGCGCTCCAGGTCCTCGCGGCCGCCCAGGGGGTCGATGATGCAGCCATGCTCGTCCCGCGCCATGGCGTTGATCGTCAGGTCGCGGCGCAGCAGGTCTTCTTCGAGCGTTACGTCGGGTGCGAAATCGACCGCAAAACCGTGGTAGCCGTGCCCTTCTTTTCGTTCCCGGCGCGCCAGCGCATATTCCTCACTGCTGTCGGGGTGAAGGAACACCGGGAAAGAGGCGCCGACCTGGCGGAATCCCCGGTCGAGCAAATCCTCGGGACGGGCGCCCACGACCACCCAGTCGTTTTCCCGCGGCTCGAGCCCGAGCAGGGCGTCTCGAACCGCGCCGCCGACAAGGTAAACGCGGTATGCCATTTACGGGGCGATATGCCGGCGGCAGGCGTCCAGTCTTCGCTGGTGTTTTCCCTGTGCCAGGTACCCGGGCACCACGGCCTCTATCGAAGCCGGCTGAATACCGAATTCCGGCAGGGCATTGTCGTCGCTCGTGTTCGCTGTCTGCAGGGAGCGGTAATTGTCGGTAGAAAACGGTTTGCCCGGCACGAAGTCCATCAGGGCCGCCTGCATACGGGCAAGCGCATTCGGCAAACCCACGACCTTTCGATTGAGCCCGGCCGTTTCAGCGGCGAACTCGACCAGTTGCTTCAGGCTGTAGACCCGCGGCCCGACGGCATCCAGGGAACGGCCGTAGGCAGCCGGGTCACCGATCACGCGCGCCAGCAGCGCGGCGACGTCACCGGCCCAGACCGGCTGCATCCGCGCGTCCGGACAGGCCAGCGGCAAAACCGGTGCTGCCTTGAGCAGACCGACAAAGCGGTTGAAGAAGGAGTCGCCACGCCCAAAGATGACCGACGGCCGAATCACGGTCGCGTCGATATCTTTCGCGGACATCAACTGGGCCTCGGCCTCACCCTTGCTGACGAGGTAATGGCTGCTGCCCTGCCCCGCGCCCAGGGCGCCGACCTGCACGATGCGCCGGACGCCGGTTTGTCGGCAGGCTTCCAGCAGCGTGTTCGTCAGTTCGACATGCGCCTTGCGAAAGCCTTTGCCGCTGCGGCCCGGCTCGTTCAGGATGCCTACCATGTTGACGGCTGCGTCGGCCCCTTCGAGATGCCGGGCAAGGGCTTCCGTGCTGAACTCGCGGTTCTGCACGACGCTCACGCCCGGCAACAGGGCCAATTCGCGGCAGCCTGGGCGGTATCGGGTCAGCGCGATACAGCGGTGACCTTCATTGGCCAGCGCCGGCAGTACGAAGTGTCCCAGGAAACCGGTTGAACCGAGTAATACGATGCGCATCTTCCGCTCCTTGCGGTTCGAACAACGACAGAGGCCAAGTGTACCGATCAGCCTGAGCAAGGTCGAATACCGCTGTCGAAATGAAGGCCGGGACGTTACACTCGCCAGGCATACCGTCACGCTGGGAGGCCCGGGGGCCGATGTTGTTGATCGAACTTCTCATTATCGGACTGCTCGCCGGTTATCTCGCCGGCTTCCTGGGCATCGGCGGCGGTTTTGTCGTGGTACCGGCACTCACCTACCTGTTCCTGCAGGACCCGGCAACCGCTCCCTGGGCCATCCACATGGCAGTGGGCACCTCGCTCGCCACGATGCTGGTCACGTCGCTCAGCTCAATCATCGCGCATCATCGTAAAAAAGCAATACGCTGGCCCCTGGTCGCAGGGCTGGCTCCGGGCTTGCTGCTCGGCGCGGTTCTGGGCGCGGTCCTCGCGGATTTCCTGCAGCCCGAAGCATTGGTGCGCGTGGTGGGTGTATTCGCCGTTCTCGCCGGTGCGCAGCTGATTTTCGGACGCAAGCCAGCGGGCGAAAAACCGCTCCCGGGGCAACCGGTGCTCAGCCTGGTCGGAACGGTGATCGGCGGAATTTCGAGCCTGATCGGCATCGGCGGGGGTGCTCTTACCGGACCGTGGCAACTGTGGCATGGCATCAGGGCGCAGAATGCGGTGGCCACGTCAGCCGCCTGCGGTTACCCGATCGCGATCGCGGGCTCCATCTCTTTTTTGCTGCTGGGCCTTGGTGGCGATCTGCCCGAGGGCGCGGTCGGTTATGTGCACCTGCCCGCGTTCGCCGGCATAGCCGTGGCCAGTGTCGTGGCGGCTCCGCTCGGTGCGGCCACCGTGCATCGCCTGGCGCCGAATACCGTCCGCCGGGTTTTCGGTGTTTTCCTGGTGCTGGTCGGAATCAGGATGCTGGTCGGATTCTAGGCCTGCCGGGCCTGCTTACGGGCCTAGACCCAGCCGTCGCTTTCCACCGTAATGACCGGGCGCGCCGCCGGCAGTTCCAGCCCCTCGGGCCAATCAATTTCCAGCGCAATCGGCAGGTGATCGGAAAAAGGCGCATCGCAAACCCTGGCCGTGCGGGCACTCAGGCTGTCACTGAGCAGAATGTGATCGATGGCGCGCTGCGGCTGCCAGGCCGGGTAACTCGCCAGGCCGTCGGTCGGCGCGGTCAGCGCCATGGTTTCGCAAAAGTCCCGTACGAGTTTCGAACCGGCCGAGGTATTGAAGTCGCCCATGACGACCAGGTGACGGCCGCTGTCCAGTTCGCGCGACAGGAATTTCAGTTGCTGGGCCCGCGCCCGCTTGCCGAGTGCAAGGTGCACGACAGCGACATCCAGGCCGTTAGAGCCGGAACCGAAGCGGGCCAGCAGGGTTCCGCGCCCCGGTATCACGCCCGGAAGCCGGTGTTCTTCTACCGCGTCCGGTTCGAA
Organism: Lysobacterales bacterium; assembly: GCA_050114495.1. GTDB lineage: Bacteria > Pseudomonadota > Gammaproteobacteria > Xanthomonadales > SZUA-36 > JABDPF01. Next base: position 5,722 of record JASFSI010000039.1, read on the forward strand.
GCGGCTCAGGAAACCGTTGCCCGCGTACGCCACCGAGCCGACCTTGCGGTTTGACTGGTGGCACCAGAACGGCATGCCCGCGTGGGTGGCGATGTATTTCGACTGGTTGATGAAACCCGACCGCAGGCTGCCGGAATCCGCTTCCTGCAGCCCGACCATGTCGAATGCCGACACGAACTCGGAAATGGCGTCGAGGTTCTCGATGCGCCCGCTGTGCGGCAGAACCTGCCGCCAGCTGTGGGTTACGTAATGTCGATAGCGGGCTGTCGTCGTGCCCGCCTGGATGTTGAAACTCAGCAGACGGAGCGTCCGTTTCTTCCGGTTATCATTCGGCTGCGACACGTTCCGACTGCATCCGGTAGTGTTCGATTTCCACCAGATAGTCCACCGCGTCCAGCATGGACTGGAAGCTGGGAAGCGCCGATGATGCGGTCACGCGGTACCGACCGTTGACGACGATGGAAGGTGTCCCGGTAATGCCATAACTGCGCACGAGCTGCTGGTCCTTGCGGATTTTTCCATCCACCGCGAACGATTTCGCCGTCGACAGGAACTTGTTCTTGTCCGCCCCGAACTGCACGTAAAAATCGGCAATCTCGTCGAGGTTGCGCATGATCTTCCGCTCTTTCCAGAGCCGGTCCATCATGGCCATGTGAGCCTCCTCGGGAAGACCCATGATCTGCGCCGTTGCATACGCCCGGGCGTACAGCTCCCAGGAACCGCGCCCGAAAACGACGGGTACGCGCCGAAAATCGACGTGGTCGGGCGCTTTCTCCGCCCAGGGGTTCACGAACGCTTCAAAGGTGCTGCAGTGGCTGCAGAGGTAGCTGAACATCTCCAGCACTTCGACCTTGTCGCCCGTCCGTTCCGTGGCGTTGTCGATCCTGAAGTAATGCAGCCCTTCCTGGTACGGAACCAGCCCACCGCCCTGCGCCAGTGCCGTTCCGGTGAAAAATAAAAGGAAAGCGCCCAGCACGGACGCGACCCGGATTCTTAATTCCGTCATTAAAAACTCTCCGTCAAACCCGTCTCAGCCGGGTCTTTTTCTACTGACCCCGGCCGGGAAGATCAGTTCAATCCCCCGCCAGGTGCAGACCTTCTATGTAGCTCGCCACCGCCTCGATTTCTTCATCGGTCAAGTGGGCGGCCGATCCGTTCATGATGTGGCTCTGCGCGTCTTTTTCACCCCAGTTTTCACCGGCGCGAAAACCCTTCAGCATCTTGGCGGTGTACACCGAGTGCTGACCCGCCAGGACGGGATAGCCCGCCAGCGGATTGCCTTCGCCTGCCGGACCGTGACAGGCCATGCAGGCCGGAACACCCGTTTCTGCATTGCCAGCCCTGTAGATGCGCTCACCCAACTCGACTTTCAACGGGTCGGCCACACCGCCGTTGTTGGTCTGCGAAGAAAAGTACGCCGACAGATCCTCGATATCCTGCTCCGTGAGGCCCGGGGTGATACCCGCCATCTCCGGGACCATGCGCGCTCCGGCCTTGATCAGCGTGGCCTGCCGCACGAGGTATTGCTCGTGCTGTCCGGCCAGCTTGGGCCAGGTCGGCACCATGCTGTTTCCATCCACCCCATGACAGGCGGCGCAAATCGCGGACTTGGCTTGCCCTGCGGCCGCATCTCCCTTGGCAAACGCCGGCAGGCTGACGAGCAGCAGTGACGCAACGGCGATATGCAACATTAGACGCATAGTGAAAACTCCCGAGATCTCATCAAACGGTCATCAAGCTAGAATAAACGCGTTATTATCGCGATTTCCGCGGCGACGTTCCAGCAAATACAGGCAAAGCGATGAAATCGGAGGCAAGAACCGGCAACCCGTACCGCTCGGCACATTACGTGATCAGCGCCCATCACCTGTCGCAGCTGCCGCCAGATCATGGCTGCGAAGTGGCCTTCGCCGGCCGCTCGAACGCCGGAAAATCGAGCGCCATCAACACCCTGACCGAACAGAAATCACTGGCGAGAACCAGCAAGACGCCAGGCCGGACGCAGCAGATCGTGGTCTTCGAACTCGACGGGGAACGGCGTTTGATGGACCTGCCGGGCTACGGCTACGCAAAAGTCCCGGAAAAGCTCCGCGCTCACTGGCAGGAGGTAATGCAGCGTTACTTCGAGACCCGCCAAAGCCTTCAGGGGGTCGTGCTGGTGACCGACATCCGTCACCCGATGAAACCCTTTGACCAGCAGATGCTGGCCTGGTGTGCCGCGACCGGCGTGCCCTGCCACGTGCTGCTGACCAAGGCCGACAAGCTCAAGCGCGGCCCGGCCCAGGCCGCGCTGCTGAAAGTCCGGAAAGCCCTGCCCGAGGGCGCGACCGCCCAGGTGTTCTCCGCAAAAACCCGCGACGGCATCAATGGTCTCATCGAACAGCTGAACCAGTGGTATCGCTTCCCCGCGCCGGATAGAATTCGCCCAGAGCAGAAAAAGGATAGCTGAATGACTTTTCCGTCGACCCGCATGCGCCGCATGCGCGCTTACGATTTTTCCCGCCGGATGATGCGTGAAAACACGCTGACGCCAAATGACCTGATCTGGCCGGTTTTTGTCCTCGAAGGTGAAAACACGCGCCAGGAAGTGAGTTCCCTTCCAGGGGTCGAGCGCATGAGCATCGACCTGCTGCTGAAAGCAGCGGAGCACTGCATGGAGCTCGGCATTCCGTCCATTGCGCTGTTCCCGGTCGTGGGCACCGACCGCAAGTCGGATGACGCCCGCGAAGCCTGGAACCCGGACGGACTCGCGCAGCGCGCCGCCCGGGCGCTCAAGGAAAATCTGCCGGAACTCGGAGTCATCACCGACGTGGCGCTCGACCCTTTCACTTCGCACGGCCAGGACGGGTTGATCGATGACACCGGCTACGTCGTGAACGACGAGACCGTCGACGTGCTGGTCAAGCAGGCGCTCTCCCACGTGGAGGCCGGGGCCGACTGCGTCGCCCCTTCGGACATGATGGACGGGCGCATCGGTGCGATACGGCAGGCACTGGAAACCGAGGGTTTTCCGAACAAGCTGATCATGGCGTACTCGGCCAAGTACGCCTCCAGTTTCTACGGCCCCTTCCGCGACGCGGTGGGTTCTGCCGGAAACCTGGGCGGCGGCAACAAGTATTCCTACCAGATGGACCCGGGCAACAGCGACGAAGCGCTGCGCGAGGTCGAACTCGACCTCGAAGAAGGCGCCGACATGGTCATGGTCAAACCCGGCCTGCCCTATCTCGACATCATTCGCCGGGTGAAAGAAAACTTCGAGGTGCCGACTTTCGCCTACCACGTGTCCGGTGAGTACGCGATGCTCAAGGCAGCGGCGCTCAACGGATGGCTCGACGAGGAAGCCGTGGTCCTGGAGGCCTTGACCTGTCTCAAGCGCGCCGGGTCGGACGGTATCCTGACCTACTACGCCGTCCAGGCGGCCGAATGGCTGAAACACAGGAATTGATCCGGCTGGCCGTTTTTGGCCGGCCTGTGAAGAACTCGCTTTCGCCCCGTATCCACTTGGCGTTTGCCGGGCAGTTTGGTCTGCCCATAGACTATCGCGCCATCGAGGCGACACCGAAAAATTTCCCGAAACGCGTGGCAAAACTTGCTCAGGACGGCGGTCGCGGCTGCAATGTCACGGTGCCTTTCAAGCACGAAGCCTGGCGCCTGGCTGACCGCTGCAGCCCGG
>JASFSI010000040.1:0-9249 GCA_050114495.1 Lysobacterales bacterium
GGGCTTCATGCCGGGCACGGCGCAGGAGTACGGCGGCATCATCCGCCATGGAGCCAAGCTGCTTTACGCGTATGCCGAAGCGACGGTGCCGAAAGTGACCATCATCACGCGCAAGGCCTACGGCGGCGCCTACGACGTGATGAGTTCCAAGCACTTGCGCGGAGACGTGAACCTGGCATGGCCGAGCGCTGAAATCGCGGTGATGGGTCCGAAGGGGGCGGTCGAAATCATTTTCCGCAGCGACCTGAACGACAAGGAGAAAATTGCCGAGCGCACGGAGGAATACCGCCGCAAGTTCTCCAACCCGTTCATTGCCGGCAGCCGCGGCTACATCGACGATGTTATCGCCCCGCACAGCACGCGGCAGCGCATCTGCCGTTCGCTGGCCATCCTGCGCGAGAAGAAACTCGAAAACCCGTGGCGCAAGCATGACAACATTCCACTTTAAGGGTCCGGTAACGGACCGGTTCGAACGAGGATCGGCCATTGTTTGACAAAATTCTGATTGCAAACCGGGGCGAGATCGCCTGTCGCGTGATGCGGACCGCACGCGAGATGGGTATTGCCACCGTCGCCGTTTATTCCGACGCGGACCGGGATGCGCTGCACGTGAAAATGGCCGACGAGGCCGTGCACATCGGGCCTTCGCCGGCCGCCGAGAGTTACCTGGTCCAGGAGAACATCATCCGGGCCTGCCGGGACACCGGCGCCCAGGCCGTGCATCCCGGCTACGGTTTTCTCTCGGAGAACGCCGGCTTCTGCAGGGCGCTCGAAGCGGAAGGCATCGTTTTCATCGGGCCCCGTCCGCGCGCCATGGAGACCATGGGCGACAAGATCGCTTCCAAGAGACTGGCGGCCGAGGCCGGGGTCAACGTGATCCCGGGTATCGACGGCGGGTTGCGGGACGCTGAACACGCGGTCGAGGCCGCAAACGAAATCGGCTACCCCGTCATGCTCAAGGCGTCTGCCGGCGGCGGCGGCAAGGGCATGCGCATTGTGCGGGACGACGCCGAGTGCCGCGAGGGTTTCGAGCGCGCCGCCAACGAGGCCCGGTCCAGCTTCGGCGACGACCGCATGCTGATCGAAAAATACATCGAGCAGCCGAGACACATCGAAATCCAGGTGATGGCGGACAGCCAGGGCAATACCGTCTACCTGAACGAGCGCGAGTGTTCGCTGCAGCGGCGCCACCAGAAAGTGATCGAAGAGGCGCCGTCCCCGTTCCTGGACGAAACAACGCGGCGCAAGATGGGCGAGCAGGCCGTCGCGCTGGCCGAGGCCGTCGAGTATCGCTCGGCCGGCACGGTCGAGTTCATTGTCGATGCGGAGCGGAACTTTTATTTCCTGGAGATGAATACCCGCCTGCAGGTAGAGCACCCGGTGACGGAACTGACGACCGGGCTCGACCTGGTGGAACTGATGATCCGGGTGGCCGCAGGCGAAGAACTGCCGATCCGCCAGGAAGACGTGCGCATTGACGGCTGGTCCATCGAGGCGCGCGTTTACGCCGAGGACCCGCTGAGGAATTTCCTGCCGTCCACCGGCCGGCTCGTACACTACCGGCCGCCGGAAGATGACGAAAACATTCGCGTCGACACGGGTGTGTTCGAAGGCGGCGAAGTATCGATGTTTTACGACCCGATGATCGCCAAGCTCATCACCCGGGGAAAAGACCGCGAAGAGGCCATGCGGCACATGCGCGCCGCGCTGGACCGCTTCCTGATTCGCGGCGTGGCGAGCAACCTCAGTTTTCTGTCGACCCTGATGGTTCACCCGCGCTACGTTTCCGGCGATATCAGCACGGACATGATCGGCGTCGAATACCCGGACGGTTTCAGCGCGGCCGACATGCCGCTGGAGGACCCGAGCGTCATCATCTGCGTGGCGGCGTATGTCTTCCGCCGCTACCGCGACCGGGCCGCCGGCATTCAGGGACAGCTGCCGGGCCATGAGCGCCGCACGCCGACGGAATACGTGGCTGTCCTGAATCGACGACACATACCGGTGTCCATCGTGCCCGACGGCGAGGGTTACGTGGTCGAGTACCGCGGCAGGCGGCACGTGATCCGCACGTCCTGGATTTTCGGGCAGAAACTGTTTGACGGAACCGTGAACGGTGAGCAGGTGTTCGTCCGCGTCGAGCGCAACCTGCAGAACTACCGGCTCGTGCACGGAGGCTTCCAGGCCAATGTGCGCATGCTCACGCCCGAAGCCGCCAGGCTCCTGAAGCACATCCCCGAAAAAGTACGCAAGGATTCTTCCAAGATTCTCTTTGCCCCGATGCCCGGCCTGCTCGTCTCGCTGGCCGTCGAGGAAGGGGACGAGGTCAGCGCCGGTTCTGCGCTGGCGGTGCTGGAAGCGATGAAGATGGAAAACACCCTGCGCGCGGAACATGACGGCATCGTGGCGAAAATCTACTGCAAGGCGGGGGGCAGCCTGGAAGTAGGTGACCGGATACTGGAGTTGAAATAACCGGTGCCCCGGGGGAGCCGCGACAAGGATTCGACCGTTCGCGTGGCCGCACTGGCCGCGAAAGTGCTCGAGGGCGACCGCCGATCGCTCGCCCGGGCGATCACGCTGGTCGAGTCCACTCACCCGGGCCACCGTGACGAGGCGGATTTCCTGCTGAAACAGCTGATGCCGCGCGCCGGGGGGTCGATACGGCTTGGCATATCCGGCGCGCCGGGTGTCGGCAAGTCCACGTTCATCGAAGCGCTGGGCAATCACGCCATCGGGCAGGGCCGGCGCGTGGCGGTCCTGACGGTCGACCCGTCCTCCGCGATCAGCGGGGGCTCCATACTCGGCGACAAGACGCGCATGGAATCGCTGGCGCGCAGCAGCGAGGCGTTCATTCGAAGTTCCCCTTCCGGGCTCACGCTCGGAGGCGTCGCCCGCCGCACGCGCGAGGCGCTGGTCGTCTGTGAGGCGGCGGGCTTCGACCTGGTGATCGTGGAGACGGTGGGGGTCGGCCAGTCGGAGACCATGGTGGCGGACATGACCGACATGTTCGCGCTGCTGCTGCAGCCCGGCGGCGGTGACGAATTGCAGGCCATCAAGCGCGGCATCATGGAACTGGCTGACCTGGTTTTGATCAACAAGGCCGATGGCCCGTTGAAGCGTATCGCCGAGGAATCATCGGTCGAGTTTCGCAACGCGTTGCGGCTGCTGCGCCCGCGAATCGAAGGCTGGAAGGTGCCCGTGCAGACCTGTTCTTCGCTCGAGCGTGACGGTATCGATGAAGCCTGGGAAGCCGTACTGCGGCATCACGCGATGCTGCTTGAAAAGGGTCTTCTGGCCCCGCGGCGAGCCCGCCAGGCCTTGTCGTGGATGTGGGCGGAACTCAACGACAGCCTGGTTGCCGCCCTGCGCGACGACCCGGAACTCGGGCACGTCCTGCCGGAACTGGAAGAAGAGGTTGCTGCAGGCCGCCTGCCGCCCAACCTGGCGGCACGGGCGCTTTTGCGGCGTTTCCTGGATGCCCGTGCGGGGCTTGCAGACGAAGAACGCGGAGAACGGAATGACTGAACGACCCTTCAGGATACTGGGTATCCAGCAGATCGCCGTCGGTGCGCTCGACAAGGGGCGCCTGCGCTCGTTATGGATCGATAAGCTCGGACTCGATTACAGCGGGAATTTTCGCAGTGAAAGCGAAAACGTCGACGAAGACATCGTGACGCTGGGGTCGGGTCCTTTCAGGGTGGAAGTCGACCTGATGCAGCCGCTGGACGCTGAAAAAAAGCCGGCCGTGCACCAACCCGCCCTGAATCATGTCGGCCTGTGGGTCGACGACCTGCACGCCGCCGAGCAGTGGCTGCGCGACAACGGTGTGCGCTTCACTCCGGGCGGCATTCGAAAGGGTGCGGCCGGGTTCGATGTCTGCTTCATTCACCCCAGGGGCAGCGAGGCGTTTCCTGTCGGTGGTGAAGGTGTATTGATCGAACTGGTTCAGGCACCGCCCGAAGTTTGTGAGGCCTTCGCGTCGATGTCCTGACCGGCCTGAACGCGCAGCCCGAAGCCCTTTGCTGTCCTGCCCCTTTCTTGCTTTGCTGAAAAACGCTGGATATTCTACGCGCACAATTGCTTCACGGGCTGCAAGATGACCGACGATCGAAAGAACATCCTCTTCGTGTTTCCCGGGCAGGGATCGCAGTACGCCGGCATGGGCAGCGACCTGTGCCGTGAATTCGCCACCGCTCGAACGATCTACGAAACGGCCGGTGAAGTGCTCGGTTACGACATCGCGGCGCTTTCGGCGAACGATCCGGAAGGCAGGCTGAACCTGACGCGGTTCACGCAGCCGGCGCTGCTCACCCACTCGGTGGCTTGCCTCGAAGTTTTCAGAGAATTGACCGGCGGGCGCGTTCGTGCGTCGATTGCGGCGGGTCATAGCCTGGGTGAATACTCCGCCCTGGTGGCCGTGGGTTCGCTGGATTTCGAGAGTGCGCTCAGGCTGGTTGCCCGGCGCGGAGAATTGATGGGTGAACACGGTGAGGGGGAGATGACCGCTTTTCCGATGGATATCGATACGATCCGCCCGATCGCCGAGCGGTACCACTGCGCGGTGGCCGGCTGCAACATGCCTCAGCAGACCGTGATCGGAGGAAACGAAGACGACCTGGAGCAGGTCGAAAAGTTCGTCTCAGAACAATTCCCACGCAAACGTGCGGTGCGCCTGAAGACCGAGGGCGCTTTTCATACCTATTACATGATCAGTGCGGCGCGGCATTTCAGGCAGGATCTCGCCGCTACTGGGTTCGCGCCGCCCGAAGTTCCCGTGTTGTCCAATTTCAGCGGCGGGCTGCATGAAGATGATCCGGAACAGCTGCGTTCACGGCTGTTTTTCCAGCTCTTCAACCCGGTGCTCTGGCACGCCAACATGCTGACCGCGCTCGACTCCGGCGTGGAGGCCATCGTGGAATTCGGCGGCGGCATCGGCAAGGGCGAGACGCCGGAAGAAAAGCGCCCCAACCTGGAAGGAATGATCAAGAAGTCATTGCGGGGTTTTGAACGGGACGTCAGCTACACCGCAGCGATCAATGCGCAGACGCTGAGCGCCGCGGCTGAAACACTCGTTTGACTGGAAGCTCGCGCTTCAGGCGCGGGCCTATCGCTTCATGAAGTTGAAGAATTCGGCGTTCGTCTTGGTCGCCTTCATCTTGTCGAGCACGAACTCGATGGCCTGCGCCTCGTCCATCGGGTGCAGCAGCTTTCTCAGAATCCAGACTTTCTGCAACTGATCCTGGCCGATCATCAGTTCCTCGCGCCGTGTGCCGGAACGGTTGATGTCGATGGCGGGGTAAGTCCGCCGTTCCGCGATGCGGCGGCTCAGGTGCACTTCCATGTTGCCGGTGCCCTTGAACTCCTCGTAAATCACCTCGTCCATCTTCGAGCCGGTCTCTACCAGCGCGGTGGCGATGATCGTCAGCGAGCCGCCTTCGGTCACGTTACGCGCGGCTCCGAAAAACCGCTTCGGGCGCTGCAGTGCATTGGCGTCCACACCACCGGTCAGTACCTTGCCCGACGAGGGGGCGACCGTGTTGTAGGCCCTGGCGAGGCGCGTGATGGAGTCGAGCAGGATGACCACGTCATGCTTGTGTTCAACCAGCCGCTTGGCCCGTTCGATGACCATCTCGGCGACCTGGACGTGGCGTGAGGCCGGTTCGTCAAAGGTGCTGGAAATGACCTCGGCGTCAACCGAGCGCTGCATTTCGGTGACTTCCTCCGGGCGCTCGTCGATGAGCAGGATAATCATTTTGCAGTCGGGGTTGTTGGCCCGCATGCTGGTGGCGATGTTCTGCAGCATGATGGTTTTGCCGGCCTTGGGCGGTGATACCACCAGGCCGCGCTGGCCCTTGCCGATCGGGGACACGAGGTCGATGATGCGGGCCGTGATGTCTTCCGTGCTGCCGGTGCCCCGTTCGCAGATGTACTGCTCGGTCGGGAATTCCGGCGTGAGGTTTTCAAACAGGATCTTGCGCTTGGCAGCATCCGGCGAGGAGTAGTTGATTTCCTCGACCTTGAGCAGCGCAAAATAGCGCTCGCTGTCCTTGGGCGGGCGGATCTTGCCGGACAGCATGTCGCCGGTGCGCAGGGCGAAGCGGCGTATCTGGCTGGGCGAGACGTAAATATCGTCGGGACCCGCCAGGTAGGAACTGTCGGCGGAGCGCAGGAATCCGAAACCGTCCTGCAGGATTTCCAGTACGCCGTCACCGAAGATGCTTTCTCCGCTCTTGGCGTGCGCCTTGAGTATCGCGAATATGATGTCCTGTTTGCGGGAGCGGGCAACATTCTCCAGCCCCATCTCGTCGGCAATCTCGAGCAGTTTGGAAATCGGTTTCTGTTTCAGGTCGGTAAGGTTCATGATCGTGCTCAAGCCTGTGCAATGGCTATGTCAGGGAATGGCAAATCAGCCGTTCGAAAGGGTTCGCTTATAAACCGGTTGCCGGCACATCTCGCCGGTGCATGTTCAGGGAAGTTGCCAGCCGGGCGGGAGCCCGGCCGCAGATGGACACAAATTAGCATGATTGCCGCGGGTCGTCCAGTTAACCGCGGCGGGCGATTTCAGGAATCAGACAGATTCCTCGACAAAAGACTTGAGCTGACCCTTGGTCAATGCGCCGACCTTCATGGCCTGGACTTTGCCGTCGCGGAAAATCATCAATGTCGGGATGCCGCGGATGTTGTACTGCTGGGGCGTCGAGGGATTGCTGTCGATGTCCATCTTCGCCACCTTGAGCTTGTCGCCGTACTCATTGGCGATCTCGTCGATGATGGGCGCGATCATTTTGCAGGGTCCGCACCACTCGGCCCAGTAGTCGACCAGGACCGGCCCCTCGGCGCCCAGGACTTCGTCGTCGAAGCTGCCATCGGTTACATGGATTATATTATCGCTCACTGCTTTTCTCCTGAATGCGCCGGTGAGGTTACTGGAACATCGATTGCGGCACGGTTAATATGGACTGAATCAGAGGCCCGGGGTAAGAAAAGAATCCGGACATGGTCTATGCAAGCCGGGTCTTCATTTCAACCGAACTGTTCAACGATTTCAAGGCATGAGCAGCAATTTTCAAGCCCTTGCTGCGATTTTGCGGAAAAATCACTGAAGGGAAGTCGGCCAGACGTTCCGGCGCACCTATGAGCGAGCATTAATGCACAACACCGATAGCAGTAAACCACTGACAGATTTGGCTTTTTCTTCCCTCGATCTGAAACCCGGGCTTCGCGCCGGGCTCGAAAACGCGGGTTTTACGCACGCCACGCCGATCCAGTCGCTGACGCTTCCGATCGCGCTGACCGGGCAGGACGTGGCCGGCCAGGCCCAGACCGGCACCGGCAAGACGGCCGCCTTTCTGCTGACCATCTTTCAGCGCCTGCTCGAGTCCACCCCCGAAGAGCAGGGACGCAATCCACGGGCCCTGGTGCTGGCGCCCACACGGGAACTGGCGCTGCAAATTCACAAGGACGCGCTGCAGTTGGGTGGTGAAACCGGCCTGCGCTTTGGCCTTGCCTACGGCGGTGTCGATTACGACAAGCAGCGCAATGCGCTGGAGGCGGGTGTCGACGTGCTGATTGGAACGCCCGGGCGCATCATCGATTACTTCAAGCAGAAAGTGTTCAACCTGAACAGCATCCAGGTGATGGTGCTGGACGAGGCGGACCGCATGTTCGACCTCGGCTTCATCAAGGATATCCGTTACGTGCTCAGGCGCTTGCCGCCGCTGGACCAACGCCAGTGCCTGATGTTCTCGGCCACGCTTTCGCACCGGGTGCTGGAACTGGCATACGAGCATATGAACGAACCGGAATTGCTGCGCGTGGAGGCGGAGAACGTGACCGCCGAAAACGTGATCCAGTCGGTCTATTACCCCGCCAATGACGAAAAGATGCCGTTGTTGATCGGCCTGCTGCGCCGTATCGAAAACGGGCGTGTCATGGTGTTCGCCAACACCCGGGTCGTTACGGACCGGGTTCAGCGCACGCTGGAAGCCAATGGCCTGCAGGCTGCGTCCATTTCCGGCGCCGTGCCGCAGAAGAAGCGCCAGTCGCTGCTGCGCGGCTTTCACGACGGTGAAATTCCGGTACTGGTCGCTACCGACGTCGCGGCGCGTGGATTGCATATTCCCGATGTCACGCACGTGATCAATTTCGACCTGCCGCAGGACGCGCCGGACTACGTGCACCGGATCGGTCGCACGGCCAGGCTTGGCGCGCAGGGCGAGGCCATCAGTTTTGCCTGTGAGCACTATGCGTTCCACCTGCCGGAAATCGAGGAATACATCGGCTACGCCATTCCGATAGAGCATGCCGGACCGGAACTGCTCCCGGAAATCGAGAAGGCGCCGCCGCGGCCGCGGCGCGAGGGCGGCGGTAAACGGGGCGGGGGCGGCAGGTCCCGTGCGGGCGGGGCCAGGGCGGATAGCGGGTCTGGCGACAGGAAAAGGCGCCGCCGCAGGCGTCGTCCGTCGCGTGAATCTTCCGGCTGACCGTTCGTCCCGATGATCACCTTCGAACACGTCAGCAAACGTTACGAGGGCGGCATCACGGCCCTGAAAGACGTCAGTTTCGAGCTGGCAGCAGGTGAAATGGCCTTTCTGACCGGGCATTCGGGTGCCGGCAAGAGTACGCTTCTTCGCCTCGCCCTCATGCTCGAGCGGCCCAGCGGCGGCCAGATCGTCGTCAATGGCGAGAACCTCACCAGCAAACCCTCGCGCCATGCGCCGCGGGTGCGGCAGCGTATCGGCATGATCTTCCAGGATCACAAGCTGCTGCCGGACAAGACCGTGTTTGACAACGTGGCGCTGCCGCTGCTGATTGCCGGCTTCAACTACGTCGAGATTCGTAAACGCGTGCGCGCTGCCCTGGACGCAGTCGGCTTGCAGGGGCGCGAAAAATCCTGGCCGGGGACCATGTCCGGCGGGGAACAGCAGCGTGTCGGCGTGGCCCGCGCGATCGTGGGCATGCCGCCCCTTCTGCTTGCCGACGAGCCGACCGGCAACCTCGACCCGGAACTGTCCCTGGGCCTGTTCGAGCTGTTTCGCCAGCTCAACCGGCAGGGCGTCACGGTGCTGGTTGCAAGCCACGACCTCGCCCTGGTCCGGCGCATGGGCCAGCGCGTGCTGGTGCTTTCTAACGGAGCGCTGACGCACGATATTCCCGGCTCGGAGATCGGAAGGGGGCAGCATGGCTGAGCGGAATTTTCGCAGGCGGCTGCGATCCTGGGCGCGCCGGCAACTGTACAGTTTCTTTTCC
>JASFSI010000041.1:0-9217 GCA_050114495.1 Lysobacterales bacterium
GGAAGCGTCATTGGCCACGGACCGTCTTTTGTAGTCGGGGGCGAGCAGGCCGAGCATGACGCTGTCATGCCACTTGCCGTGCACGAACCAGCGCTCCCGAAAGAGGCCTTCGTTCGTAAAACCGAACTTTTCGAGCAAGGCCAGGCTGGCAGTGTGGGCCACGTCCACATCGGCCTCCACGCGGTGCAGGTCGAGCTCGTCAAACGCGAAGTCGAGCACGGCTCCCAGCGCTTCCGTCATCAAACCGCGGCGCCAGTAACGGCGGTCGAGAATATAGCCGGTCTCCGCGCGCCGGTTCTGCCGGCTGAAAAAATACAGGCTGATCTTGCCGACCAGGCGGTCCGTTTCGGGCAGGGCGATTCCCCAACACAGGGCATCCCCGGACTCCACCCACTCGATATCCTGCAGCAGCATGGCCTCGGCTTCGGCGAGCGAGCCAATCGCTTCGTTGGACCAGAACGCCATCGTTTTCGAATCGGAAAATAGTTCCAGGTAGGCAAGGGCGTCTTCGCGCTGCAGCGGACGCAGCTGCAAGCGCGCTGTTTTCAGCTCGCGGAACGGCCAGGCCGTCAAGGGTTCCTGGCGGCTTTTTTCTTGAGCCACAGCTGGTGGTGTTCCGAGCCTTCGCGAAGCATCTTCGCGTTGCACTCGGGGCAGCGTTCGTCCTGGCAGCGGACACCCCTGCGATGAGGTATCGTCGTTTCACACTTTGGGCAAACGCAGTTGCCGCCTTTGCCGTGGCCGCAGCAGTCCTTTTCGGTCATCTTTGTTTCCTTGTCAGCAGGATTACCGGATTTGGCGCCAGTTTAATCCCATGCAGATGAGGTCCGGCTTAAAATCCGGCGCGCTCAATGCGGTCGATTACATGCGAGGTTTCGATCAGGTCCATGACGCCCGGTTCCTCGATGCGCGTGCCCCAGCGCAATTTCTCGGGCGGTTTTCCGCGGAACTTCATCGCCGCCTCGGCGAAGCGGTCCACGCACAGGTTCAGGCTGTTGTAGGGCCCGGAACGCCGCGACCAGGTAGCCGCGTGCAGCCCGATCACCGGCGTGTTCAGGGCCGAGGCGATATGCGCCGGGCCGGAGTCCGGCGTCAGCACGAGGTCCGCGCGCTCCAGCAACGCCTTGGACTGTTCCAGCGTGTCTTTGCCGATCAGGTTCAGGCAGGGTACCTTCATGGCGGATTCGATCGCGGCCCCGGTTTCGCGCTCCAGTTCTGTCGGCCCTCCGGACAGCACGATGCGCATTCCACGCTCGGCGGCGGCGTGGTCGGCGACCGCGGCGTAACGCTCGGCAAGCCAGTTGCGCGCCGCATGACTGGAGCAGGGGCTGATCAGCAGAACCGGCTTGTCGTCGGGAATCTGTTCCCTGACCCAGGAACGGGCCTCTTCCTCGATCGGAATATCCCAGCGCGGATCGCCGGTTGGTATGCCCAGCGCGCGCGCAAACTCGAGAAAGGCCTGGACCTGGTGCTGGAAGGGAACGGCAGCGATTTTTTCGCGCACGAAGCGGGAATGCATGTCCCGTGAACGCTCACGGTCCCAGCCGAGTCGCACCGGCGCGCGGATCAGGCAGCTCAGGAGGTTGGCCCGCGCGGCGACCTGCATGTGCAGGAGGGCATCGAAACGGCGCTTGCGTAACTGCTCGTGCAGGCGCCGTGTTTCCGACATGCCGCCGCCCTTGTTGTAGGGGATGAACTCGACGCCTTCCAGACCGCCGAGCAAACGGTGCTCCATCCGGCCGATGATCCAGCTCAGCCGGGTTTCGGGCCAGTGGTCCTGAATGGCCCGGATTACCGGGAGCACATGGGTCGCATCACCGAGGGCGGAAAGTCTCAGGATGCATAGGCTCTCAGGTTGATTTTGCAGTGGCACCATCGGTCTCGTCCATGCCTGCGCGATTGACGGGGCTTCGGGCCAAACGCAAAATGAGCCGAAGTGAATTCCCGCAGCCACAAACAGGGCTCTGTGCTCATTGTATATGATGCTGACCGGCTACAGCACCCGGATGTGAGCCTGTTCGACCCGGAGTGCTGGCGCCGACAGGACAGGCTGGCCGGCGAAGCGGTCGGCCGCGGCAGCGCTTACTTCATTGACGCGCCGTTTGGCAGGGTAGTGCTCCGTGAATACCTTCGCGGCGGATTACCCGGCCGGCTCATCCGCGCCCGGTACCTGTTTACCGGCTGGGCTGGCAGTCGGCCCCTCGCCGAGTATTACCTGCTCGAAAAACTGTTCGAAGAAGGGCTTCCCGTTCCTGCGCCGGTCGCTGCGCTGGTGCGCCGGCACGGTCTGAGCTACGCGGGTTCCCTGATCACACTGAAAATCGACAATACGGCGACACTGGCTGACCGGCTAATCGACGGGTCCGCCGAACGGGCACACTGGCAGGCAGCGGGCCGCTGCATCCGGCGGTTTCACGACAAGGGCGTCGTGCACGCCGATCTCAATGCACGAAACATCCTGGTGGATGACGCGGGCGAAATCTACCTGATTGATTTCGATCGCGCGCGCATCCGGCCCGGGGAAGATGCCGCCTTTGCGCGCAACATCGCGCGCCTGCAGCGGTCACTGGAAAAATTGAGGGGTGAAGCGGAGGCCGAAGTACTGGATACGGGATGGCGGCTGCTGCTCGAAGCGTACCGCGGGGGTGGGGCAGCTCATGCGACGTCCTGACGGGGTTCCGTTTCGCGTGCTGGAAACCCGCCGCCTGGTGCTGGCCGCGGCTGACCGGGCGCTGATCGACGCCGATCTCGCCGGCAGGGAACCGCTTGCCGACGCCCTGCACGCCGAGGTGCCCGCCGAGTGGCCGCCGGATCTTTTTTCCCGCGCGGTCATGGACCTGGCGCGGGAGCAGTTGGGCAGCCCGGCTGAACTGGGTTGGTCGGCCTGGTACCTGCTGGGTTCGAGTGGCAAAGGCCCCGTTCTGGTGGGCCTGTGCCAGTTCAAGGGTCGCCCGGACAGCCGCGGACAAGTCGAAATTTCCTATGCCGTGCTGAATGGTTTCCAGGGCTGCGGATACGCCACCGAGGCGGTGTGCTGCCTCAGCGCCTGGGCACTGAGGCAGCCGGGCGTCCGGAGCGTGACCGCGGAAACCATGCCATTTCTTCGTAAATCAATCCGTGTGCTTGAAAAGGCGGGGTTTCGCCCCGCAGGCCCGGGTTCGGAACAGGGAGTCGTTCGTTATGTACTGCATAAGATACCTGGCCGCTAGCGCGGCGCTCGTGATCGGATTTGCTCTGCCGGCCCTGGCCGATGTGCGCCTGGTTCAGCTGGCCAACGAGGGTGTCATCCTCTCGAGCGCGGATACACGGGTGATGATCGACGGCATGGTGGTCGAACCCTACTCGATATACGCCGGGCTGCCGGCGGATGCGGCCGCGGATTACCAGCGCGCAGCAGGCGTGTTTGAAGGTATCGACCTGGCGCTGGTCAGCCACCGTCATCACGACCACAATCAGCCTTCCTTTGCCTGCGATTTCATGAAGAACAGCAGTGATACCGATCTCGTGACTTCACGGCAGGTCATCGACCTGATGAGAGAGAAATGCCGCGGGTTCGTCGCGACGTCCAACCGCATCCGGCGCATCGACCCGCAGCCCGGGCAGCCGGTGCGCATCAGCAAGGGGGGCGCGGTGGTTACCGTGATGCAGCTCAGCCACGGCAAGCGACGCTACGCGAGCATCGAGCACTTCGCACACCTGGTGGAAATGGGCGGAAAGCGGATTCTGCATATCGGCGATGCGGCGATGGACCCGGAGATTTTCGCGGAGTCCGGTCTCGAAACCGCTGCGCTCGATGTCGCGCTGATCCCGATCTGGTTTTTCCAGCCCGGCCCGGGTGAAGCCATCGTGCGGGATTACCTCGATGCGAAGACCCGGATTGCGGTGCAGGTGCCTCCGGACGAAATGGCCGAGGCGCGCAGTTACCTGGCGGATAAATACCCCGGTGTTCGCCTGCTGGAACCGCTGGAAGAGATCGTATTGCCAGTCGATGAGGCACCCGTCGAGCCCTGAGTACGGGTGACTTCCGGCACTGTTACAAATGGCAATAAAATTCATAATGATCTATAATTGATATCAAAAGGAGATCAATATGGCTATTCGTGAAAAAACACGTTCGGTTGCATCGGGTTACCTGGCGCTCGTTATATTGCCCCTTCTGACGGCCGGCATCGTCTGGATGCTGGTGCGCTCGATCGTGGCGGAAAGCGTTCTGTTCATCATCGTCAACATCGTTCTTCTGGTGGTCATGCTGATCCTGTTCATGGGCTTCTTCATGGTTCATCCCAACCAGGCCAAGGTGCTGCAGCTGTTCGGCACCTATGTCGGCAGCGTGCGACAAACCGGTCTGCGCTGGGCCAATCCGTTCTATTCGAAGGAGTCGGTTTCGCTGCGCGTGAGAAATTTCGAAAGCGGCCAGATGAAGGTCAACGACAGTTCCGGCAACCCGATCGAGATTGCGGCGGTCGTCGTGTGGAAGGTCGTGGATTCAGCCGAGGCCATGTTCGAGGTGGACGACTACGAGAGTTTTGTGCAGATCCAGTCCGAGGCTGCACTGCGCAACATGGCGACCAGCTATCCCTACGAGGCGCACGACGAGGGCACGGTCGCCTTGCGCAGCGATCCCCAGGCAATCGCGGAAAAGCTGCGCGAAGAAGTCCAGGACCGGCTCGACAAGGCGGGCGTCAATGTCATCGAGGCGCGCATCAGCCACCTCGCTTACGCCCAGGAGATCGCGAGCGCCATGCTCAAGCGCCAGCAGGCCCAGGCCATCGTTGCGGCGCGTCGCCAGATCGTGGACGGTGCCGTCGGCATGGTGAAAATGGCGCTGGAAGAACTGAAGGAGCAGGGTGTCGTCGATCTCGACGAGGAGCGCAAGGCCAACATGGTGAGCAACCTGCTGGTGGTGCTCTGCGGCGAGGAGAACGTCAGCCCGGTCGTGAACACCGGCTCGCTTTACAGCTGACCGATCCGGGCGGGGGCCCCGGTCCCCGCCCGCTCGCAACACGATGACCCGCAAGAAATCATTTCCGCTGAGAATCAACGAGGACGTCTGGCAGGCCGTGCGCCGCTGGTCGGACGACGAGCTGCGCAGCGTCAATGCTCAGATCGAGTATGTTTTGCGCGATGCGCTGAGGAAAGCCGGACGCCTGGAGGCAGCGGCCGGCAAAGACGAGCTGAAAGATTAAGTCCCTCGAAAAAAGCTATAGAATGGGGCGATCGCCTGATCTGGAGAACCCGCCCAAATGAAATTTCTTTCCTGCCTTCTGACCGCCGGCCTGCTCAGCCTGAATGCGATGGCGGCAGACCCCGAGTGTTTTCCCGAGGAAGTCCTGGCCGATAACGCGTTTCCCTCCGTCAAGCTGGAGACCACGATGGGCGACATCGTGATCGAACTGAACCGGCGGCGAGCGCCTGTGACCGCGAATAATTTTCTTCGCTACGTGCTGGCCGGGGCCTACGATGGCACCATCTTTCACCGCGTCATGCCCGGTTTCGTGGTCCAGGGCGGCGGTTACACCGAGAAAATCGAGGAACGCGAACTCTTCGCACCGATTATCAATGAATCCGGTAACGGGCTTGAAAACCTGGCGATGACCGTCGCCATGGCGCGCTTTGACAACCCCCACAGTGCGACCAACCAGTTTTATTTCAACCTGTCGGACAACGAGTCGCTGGACCCCAACCGCCGGAGCTGGGGCTATGCCGTGTTCGGCAACGTGATCGAGGGCTGGGACGTGGTGATGTCCATCGCCGGCGTCGAGACCGGGTACAGTGACGCGCTGGACGCCGAGGATGTTCCGCTGGTGCCGGTAAAGATCGTCAAGGCGACGGTCCTGCCTTCGCCCTGACGCGATAAACCGGAACAGGACAGCACGCGATGGGCCTGGGCGAATTCTTCGCATTGTCCTCGGCCTTTGTCTGGGCGCTGGCGATCGTTCTCTTTCGCCGCTGCGGCCCCACGCTGCCGGCCTTTGAAACCAACCTGTACAAAATTTTCATCGGGTTTATCCTGCTGTTGCCCACGATCGGGCTGACCGAGGGCTGGGCCATGCCCCGCTACACGGCGGCCGAACTCGGTATCGTGATCCTGTCCGGCTATATCGGGATCGCCGTCGCGGATACCTTGTACCTGCGGGCATTGCAACTGGTCGGAGCGAGCCGGACCGGGATTTTTTCCAGCCTGCTCAGCCCGTTCATCATCATCCTGTCCGTGCTGTTCCTGTCCGAATCCCTGGGTCTGCTGCAGCTGCTCGGTTTCGTGCTGGTCATGGCGGGCCTGCTGCTGGTGAGCTGGCAGACAAACCGTGAAGAAGTGGATATCCGCGACCTGCGCAAAGGCATGGCATTCGGAGTCGCGGCGGTATTTTTGATGGCGGTCGGGGTCGTCATGGTCAAACCGATCCTGGAAACGCATTCTTTCGTCTGGACGGTCCAGCTGCGCATGTCCGCCGGCCTGGCCGGCATGCTGATATTCCTGGCTTTTCGCGGCCGCTACCGGCGGGTGCTCGAGTCGTTCCGAAAACCGCTGCCCTGGGGCCAGCTCACGGTAGCCAGTTTTCTTGGCAGTTACCTGTCGATGATGATGTGGCTTTATTCCTACAAACTGATCCCGGCCTCGGTCTCAGCCATCCTCAACCAGAGCACCAACGCCTGGATGGTCCTGCTGGCCTGGCTGGTTCTTCACGAATACATCGGAATGCGCAAAATCTACGGGCTGATCCTGACCACCGGTGGCGTACTGATGATGCTGCTGGCCTGATGGTGGCAGACTACGCACATGATTGAACGAACTTCCGGAATCAGGAAAACGCCTTCCCGCGGGTTCCGCGTGGCTCTGTCGGTCCTTTTGTGCGCGGTGCTGACCGTTTCTTCTCTTGGTGCCGTCGACCGCCTGGCCGAGCAGAAACACCAGGCGCTGTTTGAGCGCGCCTTGGTCACCTTTGCGCTGGCCCGCGCGCTGAACGGCGTGATTTCGACCGTGCAGGGCACCGAGCTCGCGCTGCAGCCGGCCGGTGTCGGCGTTACGCTCACGCCCGGACAGGTGCTGGACCCGGTCAACGACCTGGTCGAACGTTTTTCGTGGATCATGCTGACGGCGACCTTGTCGCTGGGTGTGCAGCAGGTTCTTCTGGACATGGGTCAGTGGTGGGGTACGCGCCTGGTACTCGTGTTCGTCGGGCTGATGGTCTTGTGGTTCGCCTGGTTTGAAAAAACGACGGGGGGCAACGGTCGTTTCGCATGGGCTCGATGGCTGCCGAAGCTGTTTCTTGCACTGCTGATTTTGCGCTTTGCCGTGCCGGTCGCCCTGCTTGTCAACGAAGGCATATACGCGCTGTTTCTTGAGCCGAGATACCAGGAAAGCACGCAGCTCATCGAGCAGGCAGGCAAGGAGATAGAAGATGCCGCTCTGCCCGAACAGGACCGGGAAACGGGTCATGAAAGCCTGATCGAATCCCTCGGACGCGTTGCGGACAACGCGCGCGAGTCGATCGATTTCAGGGCCCGCCTGGCCGAGGTCAGCAAGCGTGCTTCGGAAATGATCGAGCAATTGCTGCAACTGGCCGCGGTATTCGTATTTCAAACCATCCTCATTCCCCTTCTTTTCCTCTGGCTGATTCTTCGCCTGCTCAGGCGCACCTTTTAAAATAATATTGACATAGACGTCAATATATGACATAAATGTCTATAAATGACATAAGTGTCAATGCAAGGGGGGCGCCCGAACCGCTACTATTGGGCCTGGTCGCCGGCGAGGGGGATGCCGGCGAGCGCGGACAGGCCATAAGAGCGGTTACCGGGAAAAAGTCCGGGCCGAAGCGGCCCGGACTTTTTTTGTTGCCGGCGCAAACGGAGGGTGACACGAATGTCAGTCAGGAAAACGCGGTTGCAGGATGCCGATCTGCTCGCACGGGCAGTGGAAAACGTGTTCAGAAAGCTCATTCGTTTTCTCGTCGGGCGCATTTCCCTCGTCAAGCTGCAGGAAATGATCCGTTACATCTATATCGAAGAAACGGAAAAGAAACTGAAAGCCGAAAAGCCCGGTAAAAACGTTCCACTGACCCGCCTGGCGCTGCTGACCGGGCTCGATACCCGAACGCTCACCCGGGTTCGTGAGCAGCTTTACCATGCAGCACCGCTCTATCAGAACAAGTTCCTGGCCGAACTGACCCCGGAAAGTGCCATCGTCGAAGCCTGGGCTACACTGGGCAATGAGCATTCGGTGCTCGAATACGGCTCAGAGGATGCGGAGTTCGAGCGCCTGGTTCGTTCCACCATCCCCACCCGGGGAATCACGACCCAGTCCATCATCAAGCGCCTTGTCGACACGCGAAGCGTTTCACAAAACCGCGAAACCGGCACCCTGAGACTGCTGGTGGATCATTTCTCTCCCTACCTGTCCGATGACGAGCCGAACATCATCAATGCGGCGTTTTCAGCCATTGGCAACCTGATATCGACTGTCGAATACAACGTCTCCGCCGGCAGCGATAAGCGCCTGTTCCAGCGCCAGGCCTGGAGTTTTCGATTGAATCCGGAACAGCGCCTGGCGTTTCGCCAGGATATGCGGGAGATGCTCGAGTCTTATGAAGCAGGTGCCATGAACCGCATCGAACCCTGGGAAATGGAGCGGTTCGGAAAGGACTTGCTGACCGCGGGGGTCGGTTTCTATTACTTCGAGGAAGACCTGCCGGGCTGACGGTTTGCAGCGGGCGGGAATGCTGTCTTTCATGCCGTTCATGGCGTGCCCGTCTCGTTCCGCGGTTTGCAAAGCGCTGCGCGCTTGAACCCCTGCCTGCTGATTGTCATTCGATATCGAAAGAAAAAATGGCGCCCTCGACACGATTCGAACGTGTGACCTATCGCTTAGGAGGCGATTGCTCTATCCAACTGAGCTACGAGGGCGCGGTTCAGAAGGCCAGATTCTATCGAATTATCGAAAGCAGGTCATCGGTGATCACGGTCTGCCGCCAGCCGGTAAAGCGATCCGGCGGATCTTCGCCCCGCCAGTTCGCGCGCAGCAGTTGTTCCAGGTCCTTCCTGGAAGCCAGCAGCGCGGGTTCGATCTCCAGCTCCGCCGCACGTTTCTGCACGCGGTCGCGCAGCGCGTCGAGCAGGCGCCTGGCAGCGCCGTCCAGCGGCGCCGGGCGGTCCAGGGGGGAGTGATCCTCGGCGGCCCGCCGCAGCGCGTCGAGCAGGTCTTCGGCATGGCGTTCCA
>JASFSI010000042.1:0-9109 GCA_050114495.1 Lysobacterales bacterium
TGATCATCGCCGAGCACGTCGACGCCTTCACAACCGGGCTGGATATCATGGCGCGCCTGACGACGGGCCCGGTATTTCTCTGTACCGGGCCAGACTGGATTTTCCCGAGCCCCGAGTCGGATCGCGTTCGACGCGCCGAATTTACCGGGCCACACCCGGCCGGGCTGCCGGGAACCCACATACAGCTCCTTGACCGGGTGGGGCCAAAGCGGTCCGTGTGGCATATCGGTTACCAGGACGTCATCGCGATCGGAACGCTGTTCATAACGGGGCGGCTGGACTGCAACCGCGTCATCGCACTCGGCGGTGTCGGCGTGGGCAATCCCCGCCTGATTCGCACCCGGCTGGGCGCGTCGATCGAGGAGATCAGGGCGGCTTTCAGTGATCAGTCCGATGATTGCCGGATTATTTCCGGCTCGGTTCTCGGCGGCCGGACCGCGAGTGGTAACCTGGCCTGGCTCGGTCGATACCACGACCAGGTTTCGGCGATTCCCGAAGGTGGGGACCGGCACCTTTTCGGCTGGACCGGCGTGACGCCCTGGCGCTACAGCGCGACTCGAACCTTCCTGAAGAAAGCCGGTCACGAGCGTCGCTTCAATATCACGACCGCGCAGAACGGCCGTTTTTCGGGGATGATTCCAACGCGTGCTTTTGAAAAAGTGATGCCGCTGGACATTCTGCCGTCGCCGCTGTTTCGCGCCCTGCTGGTCAAGGATACTGACCAGGCCCAGGCGCTCGGCTGCCTTGAACTGGACGAAGAAGATCTTGCCTTGTGCTCCTTCGTGTGCCCGGCCAAGATCGACTACGGAACCGCTCTTCGTATCAACCTCGACCAGATCGAGAGGGAGGGGTGATGAACGAGTTTCTCAAGGATTTCACTGAAGCTTTCCGGACCCTGGGCGGCCGTTTCCTGTGGTCATCACACACCGTGACCCGAACGGCGCCGCACATCCGGGATGCGAACAACGTCCAGCGCATGTGGAACTACTTCGTCATCGCCACATTGCCTGCCATGGTGATCGGTCTCTGGAGCCTCGGGCACCAGACCAACCTGGCGCTTCTGGATCTTGACATTATCCGCCCGACTGGATGGCGAGCGGAAATCCTGTTGCGGACGGGCCTGGGATTCGATCCTTCGAATATCCTCGCGTGTTTCGTACATGGCCTGCTGTTTTTCCTCCCGGTGTTTTTGACCGCCCTGATCGTGGGCGCATTCTGGGAAGCCGTGTTCGCGGCAGGTCGAAAACGGCGGGTCGATGAAGGTCTGCTGGCTATTGCCTGGCTGTTCGCGCTGATCCTGCCGGCGACAGTACCGCTGTACCAGGTTGCGCTGGGCGTGACCTTCGGCATTATCGTCGGCAAGCTGATCTACGGCGGATCCGGGCGCTATCTCGTCAACCCGGCGCTGCTGGGGCTGACGTTTCTCGTTTTCTCGTACCCGCAGATCCTGTTTTCCGAGGGCGCCTGGGTGCCGGTGGCCGGCTACGACCAGCCCACCGTGCTGGAGCTGATTACCGACGAGGGCGGCTTGAAGGTCGTGTCCGCCGTCGATTACTCGTACTGGCATATGTTCTTTGGCGACCGGCCTGGATCGATGGGGGTTGTTTCGACCTTCGGAGCGTTGCTGGGCGCCGTGTTCCTTATCTGGTCCGGGATGGCTTCCTGGCGCATTATCCTCGGGTCGATCATCGGCCTGATCGTGGTCACCGCGATCTTCAATGCCGTCTCGCCGGAGCACCCGCTGTTTTCACTTCCCTGGTACTGGCACATGATCCTCGGAGGGTTCATGTTTGGCACGGTATTCCTGGCTACCGACCCGGTGGCGGGGCCGATGACGGATCCCGGGCGCTGGGGCTTCGGCCTGCTCGTGGGCGGCCTGACGGTGCTTATCCGCGTGGGCAATCCTTCACACTACGAGGGCATCATTTTCGCGATCCTGCTGGCCAGCCTGTTTTCACCGCTGATCGATTACACGGTGACCGAACTCAATATTCGTAAACGCCGCAAGCGGTTGCAGGAGATGAACCATGAGTAATGATTCCTCCATCAAGGCCGTTTTGGTCGTATTGATTACCGCGATCGTGTGTTCCTCGCTGGTTTCCGCTGCCGTGGTCGTGCTGCGCCCCGTACAGCTCAACAACCAGCTGCTCGACCGCAGCCGCAATATCATGTCGATCACCGGCTTGATGCCAACGGACTCCGTTCCCGAAGACGACGAGATTCTGGAGTTGTTCAAGTCGCTGGATGCACGCGTCGTCGACCTCGAGAAAGGCCGCTTCGATGATTCGTTCGATCCCTGGACCTTTGATCAGCGCCGGGCCGTGGCGGACCCGGAACTGGGCGTCGCCGTTCCCGCAGAACTGGATATCGCACAGCTCAGCCGCCGCAGCCGTTATGCCGTGATCTACCTGGTCTGGAACGGCGATGAGCTGGACCGTATCGTGCTGCCGGTGCGCGGCGCCGGCATGTGGTCGATGCTGTACGGCTACATCGCGATGAAGCCGGACCTCGTGACCATTGCCGGCATGGCTTTCTACGAACAGAACGAGACGCCCGGACTCGGCGACCAGATCACGCACCCCCACTGGCTGGAGCGTTGGACCGGCAAGCAGGTTTACGACGATGTCGGCGTATCCCGCTTCAGGGTCGCCGAGGGTGAAGTTGATCCCAACTCCGTTCATGCGCCTTTCCAGGTCGACGGCATCACCGGCGCAACCGTAACCGGAAACGCGGTAACCGCGCTGATCAACTACTGGTTTGGCCCGCACGGCTACAAAACCTTCTTTGACAACCTGAAAAACAACCCGCCGACGCGGGATGAAGGGTAATTCCCGATGGCCCTCAATCAGACACTGACTGCTCCACTGATCAACAAGAACCCGATCACGCTGCACGTTCTCGGCATTTGCTCGGCGCTCGCGATCACGAACTCACTGACGTCTTCGCTGATCATGAGCGTGTCGCTGACCATCGTGCTGATCATCTCGAACGTGGCGATCAGTGCGGTTCGCCACCACCTGCCGTCCAGCGTTCGCCTGATCGTGCAGATCACCATCATCGCCTCGTCCGTGACGGTCATCGATCAGTTCCTGAAAGCCTACATGCCGGATGCGGCGCGCACGCTCAGCGTTTACGTGGCGCTGATCGTGACGAACTGCATCGTGCTCGGCCGGGCCGAGGCCTGTGCCATGAGCAACGGTATCAAGGTCAGCACCCTCGATGCACTCGGCAACGGCTTCGGTTACAGCCTGGTACTGATCACCGTTGCTTTCATCAGGGAGCTTTTCGGGGCCGGGTCGCTGCTGGGGATTCAGGTTTTCAAATTGGTGCACGAAGGGGGCTGGTTCCAGGAAAACAACCTGTTCCTGCTGGCGCCCAGCGCGTTCTTCATCATCGGATTCATGATCTGGGCCATTCGCGCCTGGAAACCGGAGCAGAACGAGCAGCCCGACTTCAAGCCGATCCCGCTGCCTAACCGGGAGAAACGAGCATGAGCGCATTTTTCGATGTCTTTTTCCGCTCGGTTTTCATGGAGAACCTCGCCCTGGCCTATTTTCTGGGCATGTGCACCTTCCTGGCGGTATCAAAGAAAGTAAAAACCACGATCGGACTGGGTTTCGCGGTCGTCGTCGTTGAAGCGATCAGCGTTCCGGTCAACAATCTGATTTACAACCTGCTGCTCAAACAGGGCGCGCTGGCCTGGGCCGGCCTGGGCGACATGGATTTTGCGTTTCTCGGCCTGCTGAGCCAGATCGCGGTGATCGCGGCGATGATCCAGATCCTGGAAATCATCCTGCAGCGTTTCTTTCCGGCACTCTACCAGACACTGGGTATCTTCCTGCCGCTGCTGACCGTGAACTGCGCGATCCTGGGTGCTTCGCTGTTCATGGTTCAGCGCGACTACAACTTCGTACAGAGCGTAGCCTACGGCCTCGGTGTGGGTGTCGGCTGGGCCCTCGCCATCATTGCGCTTGCGGGCCTTCGGGAAAAAATGCGTTACAGCGATATCCCTGACGGACTCCAGGGACTGGGTATCACTTTCGTCACCACGGGCCTGCTGTCACTGGCATTCATGGGCATCGCGGGAATCGTGTTCTAGGAGGCCGTCATGCTGGAAATTCTGTTCGCGATCCTGCTTTTCACCCTCATCATGGGCGCGCTGGCGCTCACGATCCTGTGGATTCGCGCCAAGCTGATTCCGCCCGGCGACATTACGATCAACGTCAATTCCGAACGGGATATCGCGGCGCCGGTCGGCGGCAAACTGCTCGGCACGCTCGCAGATGAAGGCATTTTCGTTCCATCGGCCTGCGGCGGCGGCGGCACCTGCGGACAGTGCCGCGTCAAGGTCCTGGAAGGCGGCGGTTCCCTGTTGCCGACCGAGGAGTCGCTGATTACCAAGCGCGAGGCGGCGGCCGGAGAACGGCTGGCCTGCCAGGTTTCCGTGCAGCAGGATATGAAGATCGAGGTGCCCGAAGACGTGTTCGGCGTGCAGAAGTGGGAATGCACGGTGCGCTCCAACGCCAACGTGGCGACCTTCATCAAGGAACTGGTCCTGCAACTTCCCGCAGGGGAAAAACTCGATTTCAGGGCGGGTGGATACATTCAGATCGAATGCCCGGCGCACGAGCTTTCCTACTCGGAGTTCGATATCGAGGAAGAATACCGCGATGACTGGGAACGCTTCCGTCTGTTTGAGCTGAAATCCGTCGTGACCGAACCCACCATGCGCGCGTACTCGATGGCCAATTACCCGGAGGAGGACGATATCGTGATGCTGAACGTGCGCATCGCGACGCCGCCGCCGGAATTACAGAACAAGGTGCCGCCGGGGATCATGTCGTCCTACATCTTCAACTTGAAGCCGGGCGACAAGGTTACCGTCTCCGGGCCTTACGGCGAGTTTTACGCACGGGAAACCGGCAACGAGATGGTCTTCATTGGTGGCGGTGCCGGCATGGCGCCGATGCGCTCGCATATTTTTGACCAGCTCAAGCGGTTGAAGAGCGACCGCAAAATGTCCTTCTGGTACGGTGCGCGCAGCCTGCGCGAGGCGTTTTACATTGAGGAATTCGAACAACTCGATCGCGAGTTCCCCAATTTCAGCTGGCACCTGGCGCTGTCCGATCCACTGCCCGAAGACGACTGGATGGGGCTGGAAGGATTCATCCACTCGGTGCTTTTCGAACATTACCTGAAGGACCATCCGGCGCCGGAGGACTGTGAATACTACATGTGCGGCCCGCCGATGATGATCGCGGCGGTCAACCGGATGCTGGACGATCTCGGCGTCGAGCCCGAGAATATCCTGTTCGACGATTTCGGAACCTGAGCGATGAAACTGTTCCTGGTCACATTGATCGTATTTGCCGTCAGCGCCTTGTTGCTGGGCGCGGGTATGCTTATTGCCCGCAAGCCATTGCAGGGCGGTTGCGGACACAAACCGCCGGGGGCGCCGCGTTGTGACAACTGCCCCAACGCGGAACGGGCGGCGGAAGAAAGAGGAGAACCGGCATGAAATCACTCTTCGTCAGAGACCACATGAGCCGCAAGGTCCAGTCAGTGGACCTCAATCTCGACATTCTGGCCGCAACACGATTCCTGGTGGCCAATGGTATTTCCGGTGCGCCGGTACTGGATGAGCACGGCCGGCTCGTCGGTATCCTGACGGAAAGGGACTGCATGCGGGTCGCGCTGCACTCGGGCTACCACGATACGCCTTACGGCCTGGTGCGCGACTACATGACGCCAAATCCGGACTCGGTCACGCCCGAACAGAACATCCTCACGATCGCCGAGAAATTCATCCAAGGCAGTTACCGACGCTACCCCGTGGTGGACAACGGTCGCCTGGTTGGAATCATCAGCCGCAGGGACGTGCTTCGCGCTGTCGTCAAAAAGCGCGGCATGGGTTAGAAAACACCCTGATCCTGAGCGTTGCCGTTTATCCAAGTATCGCCGAACCCACGGAAATTACTTGTGTTTCGAACAATGCGAAGATATGCTTTGACACTCTGGCTGTTAACCAACGACTGAATCGAAACGATTCCGGCCAGAGCGAGGGATTGATTGCACATCTTTAAGGTCTATTCAGAAGTTTCTGCCCCGGCACCTCCTGTCATTGATTTTATCGAATTGCGCGATCATTACGTTTTAAGCAACAACGGGTAATTCATAATGGCAACAGGCACTGTAAAGTGGTTCAACGAATCCAAAGGATTCGGTTTTATTTCTCCCACCGAAGGCGGAAAGGACGTTTTCGTCCACTTCTCGGCTATCAAGGCTGACGGTTTCCGCACACTGGCGGAAGGTCAGGCTGTCGAGTTTGACGTCGAAGACGGCCCGAAAGGACCACAGGCATCAAACGTCACGCCCGCCGGCTAACGCGGCGGTCGATGAAAAAACCCCGCCGAACGGCGGGGTTTTTTTTGTTCCGGATTTCCCGGCGCTCGATACGGGCGTCAGACACTGCGGCCGTAGAACAGGGTTACCACGTGCCGGGCCTCGGCAAAGAACAGCCAGCGTTCAACCACCACTCCGGTTAAACCGGCAAGGGTCGCCAGAAGCAGCAGCAGGACCTGGAGAATACCCGAGGTGCCGCCGGCCAGGAACAGCAGAATCGCCGGGACCATGAAGCCGCACAGCAGGGCGAAACGCCGCAGCCGGGCAGCATGTTTCTGGGCGACCTGGTAACCCATTTCCTTCAAAAGGTAATTTTCCGCCGTGTGGGGCGCTTCCAGTTGACGCACTTCACCCAGGTGCCCCAGGCCGGTGGCGGTCCCGGTGTCGCTTTCCGCTTTCGCGCTGTCGATGTAGCGCCAGTAATACCACTGCAATACCCAGGCCACCAGGACGACGACACCCAGCAACAGCAGGGTCGTCAGATCGGCCATGTTCGAGAGGCTGAGCACAATTGAAAACAGCAGTCCGCCGCTGGCAAGCGAGAACGCGAGATACAGCGGCGTGACGAAGCCGTTGCTCCAGCGCGGAATGGTTTTCAGGGAGGCATAAATCATGCTGGTGGTGAATACCGTTATCAGCGACAGAACAAGGGTTGCCAAAGCGGCGACCGTCATCAGGGTCGGTGATATGCCGCCCCACAGCCAGCCGGCGGTGAAGACCAGCGCTGCCGGGTAGGTGAGAACGGCCGCCACACCCTCGCGGCTCAGCCAGGAACTGCGCCACTGGGTGAAGGCGCGCCACGCCCGCTCGGGGTGACCCAGGTGGAAAGTGGAAGACATCAGGCCGGTCGTGACCAGCGCCAGCGCCACGATACAGGCGACCGTCGCGGTGATCGGCCCGATCTCCCAGGCATGGGTCAGGCGCGCCAGAGCCAGCCAGACCAGCAGGCCATAACCGGCGCCTGAAGAGGAAGTGAAGATGATGACGGAATATGCCGGATCCATGTGCTGTTCCTTCCTCCTAGCGTGAAAGTTTGCGGTCCAGCCAGCTGAAAAATTCGCTGGACTGCTTCGTTTGTTCGGCACCCTGCAGCTCGGCGGCCGCGCCGGTGTCACCGGCCCGGTTCTTGCGCGGCCGAGGCGGCAGGTAACGGTTGACGGGCTCGTAGCCGGTCTCGGGCATCAGCTGGAACCCACCGCGCCGTTCAACGAGTTTCGAGATATCCGATTCCGGGTCGCCGAGGTCACCGAAGTGACGGGCGTTTGCGGGACAGGTCGACACACAGGCCGGCAGACGCTCGGCCTCGGGCAGGTTCTCGTTGTAAATTCGATCGATGCACAGTGTGCACTTTTTCATGATCCCGTCGGTCTCGTCGTACTCCCGGGCGCCATAGGCGCAGGCCCAGGAGCAGAGCTTGCAGCCGATGCACTTCTCTGCGTCGACCAGCACGATGCCGTCCTCCTCACGTTTGTAGGAGGCGCCGGTCGGGCAAACCGTGACACAGTCCGGTTGTTCGCAATGCAGGCAGGAGCGGGGGAAATTGACGGTCTGGGTGGAGTCGCCGTTGTCCGTCTCATAAATGTGCACCCGGTTGAACCAGACCCCGCTGGGGTCCTTGCCGTAAGCGTTCAGGTCTGTCAGGGGCGCGGAGTGTCCACCGGTATTCCATTCCTTGCAGTTGACTGCACAGGCGTGGCAGCCGACGCAGATGTCGAGATCCGTGACCAGGCCCAGCTTCTTCTTCGTTTTTTTCGGCAGCATCGTCATGACTGCTTCCTCCGCCAGCTGCCCTCGGGCAGGAATTCTTCTCCGAACCGCAGGTCCCTGGGCCGGTCCATCGCGTCGGGCATGGGTTTGAGCGGTTCGAATACCGGCTCGCTGCGATTCTCTTTGTCATCGGCCCGCGTGATCTTGACGCGCAGGTCGAACCAGGCCGCCTGGCCGGTGACCGGGTCCGAGTTGCTCATGCGCCGCCCGCCTGAGCCGGCCGGCAGGAGTTCGGATATCAGGTGGTTCAGCAGGAAGCCTTTTTCGCCCTCTGCCGAATCCTTGTCGAGATTCCAGGCGCCGCGGCGTTTGCCGATGGCATTCCAGGTCCACACGGTTCCGCGCTCGACGCCGGTCATCGTTTTCACCTGGCACTTGATGCGGCCATTGTGACTTTCCACGTACACCCAGTCGTCGTCGCCGACGCCGATTTCTTGCGCCAGGTCACGGTGCATGCACAGCCGGTTGTAGCCGTGAATCTGTCGCAGCCAGGCATTCTGTGATCCCCAGGAGTGGTACATGGCCATTGGCCGCTGGGTGATCGCGTGGATCGGGTATTCGTCCAGGGAAACCATGCTTTCTTCGATCGGCTGGTACCAGATCGGCAGCGGGTCGAAATACTTCTGAACGCGTTCGCGTAAATCATCCGGCGGCTGGACTTCGCCATGTCCCTCGGCCGCCAGGCGGAACCTTTGCAGCGGTTCGCTGTAGAGCTGCATGACGACCTGCTCGGCATTCGGGATAAAGCCCATGTACTCGGCAAACTCGAGATAGTCCTTGTTCGCATGCTTGTAGTATTGCTGGGACTTCGGCAGATCGTGGTGCCAGAAACCGCCGTTCTCGATGTACTTTTGCAATTGGTTCGGGTTAGGAGCGCCGCGGCCAAAGGATTCTCCGTCTTCGCCGCGCCAGCCGGCGAGCGGCCCCAGCCCGGGCGCCC
>JASFSI010000043.1:0-9108 GCA_050114495.1 Lysobacterales bacterium
CGAGCATTCACCGCGGATATACGTTTCGCCGCGCGGAATTTTCCAGTGCAGCACGTTGGGCGTTTCGACCTTGACGTCGCCATCTTTCGGCATGCGCGCCAGGATCTGGCGCACCAGGTCAATGGACATGCGTACGTCGTGGTAACGCACTTCCGCGCGCGCGTAGACGTCGGACGCGGTGGCGGTGACCGGCTCGAAGTCGAGCTGCGGATATACGAGATAGGGCTGGTTGGCGCGCACGTCCAGCGGCACGCCGGCGGCGCGTGCCGTCGGGCCGGTGACGCCGTACGGTTCGATCCAGTCCGGGTCGATGTAGCCCAGTCCCATCGTGCGCTTCTTGAACACGGCATTGTGAAACATCACGTCCCGGACATCGTCCAGCACACGTTCCATCTCCTGCAGGGTCTCCTCCATGCGCTTGGCGAAACCGTCCGTCAGGTCGCCGCGCACGCCGCCGGGCAGGATGTACATGTGGTAGATGCGCCCGCCGGTCAGCTCCTCGAAACGGTCCAGCATCAGGTCGCGAACGTAGGTCGTCCACTGCCCGACGACGCCCAGTCCGAACGAGCCGGCCTGCCCGCCGAGGTACATCATGTAGCTGTTGATGCGGCCCATTTCGAGGATCAGCGTGCGAATCCAGTCGGCTTTCTCGGATACCTCGATGCCGGCCAGTTCCTCGACGGCCGCCGCGTAGCAGTACTCGTTGAAATCCGGCTCGGGCACGCAGATGCGGCACACGATCGGAAAACACTGGATGAACGTGCGGCGCTCCATCAGTTTTTCAAAGCCGCGGTGCAGGTAGCCGACGTGGGTCTTGCCCTCGACAACTTCGTCGCCGCAGACAGTCAACTCCACCGACATGTTGCCGGTGATGCCGGGGTGTTGCGGCCCCTGCCAGAGTTTCAGGTACTTGCCCGATTTGAGGTCGATATCCAGCGTGCCGTCGGGCTTCATCTGCGGGTACTGGCTGCGATCCGGTTGGTAAGCCATGATAATCGGCCTTCAGGAGTAGAGTTTTTCTTTCATGTGGGTAGCCGGGTCGGCGGTTTCGCGCCCGGGACGATGGCCGTAGAACCGGTCTGAAAATTCCTTGGTGTCGAAATCCCGGCGGTACGGCGGGGTTTCGTCCCAGCCCTCGAGGATGAAATCCTCCTCGATGCGGGGGCTGCCCGGAAAATCGATACCGAACATTTCACGCAGTTCGCGCTGGTAGGTCGCGGCCGTGGGCCAGATGTCGTGGATGCTGTGCATGCTGGCTTCCTCGCGCGCGATTCGCACCCGTACACCGAGGTCGACGGCGTGTTCCCGGTTGCTCAACAGGTACGTCAGCTGAAATACGTCTTCTTCGATCCAGTCCACCGCCGTCAGCAGCACCAGGTGAGTGAATCCTTCCTGGTCGCGCAACTGCCGCAGCAAAGCCCGCAGCGAGTCCGCCGGAACCGTGAGAAAGGCGAGGTTGCCACGGCGCTCCTCGAGTGCTTCGCAGGGAAAAAAAGCCTTGATTCTCGTATACAGTTCTTGCATCTCGTCTCACCAGTTGTAGTCGGGAATGTCCCAGTCCTTGATCACGGACTTCTGGTTGGCCTTGTACCAGTCGAAGTTTTCCGCGTACTGGTTGGCGCCCTCGGCCTGGCCGGCCCGAATGATCTTCTTGAGCCCTTCGAATCCGGCCAGCAGCGCCTCCGGCCGCGGCATGCAGCCGGTCACGTACACGTCCACCGGGAGGTACTGGTCCAGCTGCTTGATGGTGTTGTAGGAGTCCCAGTACATGCCGCCGTTGATGGTGCAGGAACCCAGGCCCATGACGTACTTGGGATTCTGCATCTGCTCGTAGGAGCGGATGACGCGTTTCAGCGTCTTGGTCGAGAGGTAACCGGAAATGACGAACAGGTTCGACTGCCGCGGCGTCGGCCGCCACTGCACGCCGAAACGGTAGGCGTCAAAACGCGGTGTCATCAGCGGACGCATCTCGATGGCGCCGCAGCCGGTACCGAAGCCCAGTATCCACAGCGACTGCGAGCGGGCCCAGTTGAAGAACGATTCGATGATCTTCGAATAGGCCGCCGGCTGCACGGTCGGCGCCTCGCCGCAGTAGTAATCGCGCAGCGGGTCGACCTCGAACTCGGTCCCGTCGGGACCGGTGACTTTGCGGATTTTCAGTTCATCTTTCATTCGGTTTTACACCAGGATGATGGCCAGCACGCCCAGCGGCACGGCCCAGACCAGGAACCAGCGCACGCTCTGCTCGACGCGAAAACGGGGAAAAACCACGCCGACGAAGACCGAGACCATGTAGATCAGGAATACTTTCAGGAAAAATATCGGCCAATTCGTTGCCCCGCCGAAAAACAGGCTCATGTAGAGCACGATCTTGGCCACCGGAAAAATCGCCCGGTTGGTCTGCATCAGCGCCAGGTAGGACGAGTGGTACTCGGTCGGCGGGCCGATCGGAATTTCCTGGGGCGCCAGCACGACGTCGAAGGGTGATCGCATCATCGAGCCGAGGAAGCCCAGCATGGCCGCGATGACCGCTACCGGGTTGGTGAACAGCGTCCAGTTCAGCACGCTGCCCTGCTGGGCCGCGACGATCTCGGTGATCGACAGTGTCTGGTACTGCAGCGCCACGGAAAAAACCGCCAGCGCAAAAGGCAGTTCGGCAGCCGTCACCTGCGACAGGCCGCGGCTGACGCCGATCGCCGAGTGCGGGTGCCCGCTCTCACCGGCGCCGAGGGCCATGCCCAGCGTGCCGAAAAATACGAAATACAGCGCCAGGATCAGGTCGCCGGCGAACGACATGTTGGAGAACATCTCCGACCCGTAGATCGTCGGCACGAACAGGATCAGGCCGACTCCGCCCGAAAGACGGAATACCGGGCCGAGGTAGAACATCACGCCGTGCGTGATCGACGTGCGGATGCTGTAGTTCTTGAACATGTCGATGTAGTTCTGCCACACCGGAATACCGTGGCGCCTGCCGACGCGGGCCGCGATCTTGCGGATGAACGCCGTCATCAGCAAGCCGTAATTGACCACGATGAACAGGGTCAGCAGCGAATAGGGAATCTTGATCCATTCGAATTCCATGGTTACACCCCCATTCTCAGCAGGTAGGCGATGACGACGAAAGCCAGGAAGTGGATCGCGTAGGTCTGGCCGTTGCCGGTGTACATCCTTCGCGACACGTCAGCGCCGTTATGCAGCAGGTCCGTCAACGTGGTCCAGAATTTCGTGACCAGCGGCTGTGTCAGGAAACCCATGGCCTTGCGGTACGGCGCAAAGAAGTTCCAGGCAAAATGCGTCGTTTCCGGCCGGTAGGGCCGCTCGGCAGCAAAGACAATGTCGAACTGCCTGACCTTTTGCGCCCTGCGGTTGACGAACAACAGCCAGGCAAACAGCGTGGCGAATATCACGCCGATGACGATCATGATCGACACCGGGCTCCAGTAGCCGAACTGGCTGGTGATGGTCAGGCCGGAATTCCACGTCAGCGCACCGTCCGGGAAGTAGATGCTCATGAAGCCGTCCACCTTGCTTAGCGCCATGCCGGGCAGCAGTGCAAACCCCATCAGCAGGAGCACGTAGATCATCTGCGGCAGCACGATCCAGAACGGCGCCTCGCGGACCTTGCGGTGCTCATCTTTGAGTTGCCCGAGGAAAATCGTGTGGATCAGGCGGAACAGGTAAAGGAAGGCGATAGGGCCGGACAGGAAGATGATGACCATCGGAAGCCGGTGCTCCATCGTCATCAGTGCGTTGTACATGATCCAGCGCCCGCCGAAACCGGACAGCGGCGGTACACCCGACATCGCGATGATGCCAATCAGGACGGCGATGAACGACAGCGGCATCAGCGCTATCAGCCCGCCCATGCGGTACATGTCGCGTGTGCCGGTGCGCTTGGCGACGCCACCGACGGACAGGAACAGCATGGATTTGTAGATGTAGTGATTGATCACGAACATCAGCGCCAGCAGCCAGCCCAGGTGATTCATCAGGGCCAGGCCGAACAGCGCATAGCCCATCTGGCCGATCGACGAGTAGGCCAGTAGCCGCTTGGAGTCTTCCTGGAAAATCGCCAGCAGGTTGCCGACCAGGGCGGACAGCGCGCCGATCCATAGCAGCACGTGCGTCAGGTCGATGCCCCAGAGGTGCTGCCGGCCCATGTTTATCAGCAGCATGAAGAGGCCGAACAGGCCTGCCTTCAGCAGGATTCCCGACACCATCGGTGAAACATCGGTTTCCGCTTCCGCGTGGGCGCCGGGAAGCCAGATGTGCACACCGACTGAAGCTGTCTTCGTCATGAAGCCGACCGCCAGCAGGATGAAAACCCAAGGCGCCATCACCTGCGGCAGTTGGGAAAGGTCAGAAAGATCGATCGCGGTCTGACCCTGCGCCGCCACCGCGAAGGCCGCGAGGATCATGAAAGCGCCGCCCAGTGAGAACAGGATGTACGACAGCGCGTGCGGTTCCGAACGCTTGCCGCGCAGGATCAGGAAATACGAACCAATGGTCAGGAACTCCCAGGCGGCGAAGAAGCTGAAGGAGTCCTGGGCGACGATCAGCATCGCGAGACCGGCGAACATCAGCATTGCGGAAGGGTAGAAACCCGTGCGCCGGCCGCTGTTGCAGAAACTCGCCAGCAGGATGATCGCGCCGCCGACCAGGATCACCGCGCCGAAAATCATCTGCAGCGGATCGTAACCCTGGAATTGAAGGACGAACCAGGCCACGAGCCCGCCGATCGCCAGCACGTTCTTGAGCCGCGCCGGCAGCCAATCCAGTGCCAGGAAGGCCAGTGCAAACAGCAGCGGCAGGCTGTGCAGCAGGTTCGGCATGGACGACAGCTCGCCCCACAGGTAACCCAGGGCCCAGCCTGCAGCCAGCGCCACGAACACGGTGAAATAGCGGTGCGCGGGGAACGGGGCGTGTTCCGCGCCCGGATCCCGCTTGATGATGTAGCCGAACCAGCGGAACAGGTAACCGGCCTCGACCAGCGTGCCGAACAGTATCAGTCCGAGCAGCAGCAGGCGGCCCTGGCCCGCCAGCGCGTGCAGCAGTTCCCACTTGGCGTAAAAACCCGGAAACGGCGGCAGACCGCTGAGCATGGCGATAAACGTAACGAAAGCAAATACCATCATCGGGCGGCGGCGCAGTTCGGCCCACGACGCCAGTTCGCGCGACTGGATCGTGCCTGAGAGCCAGTACAGCCCGGCCTTGGCCACGGCGTGCGAGAACAGCACGCCGCCGGCGATCATCAGGTAGGAATCCCCGAGAATGTCCTGCAAGCCGACCACGGTCAGGACCAGCCCGACCTGACCGACCGAGGAATAGCCCAGCAGACGCCGGTCGTTGTTCTGCGGCAGCGCGAAAATATTGGCGGCGACAAAACTCAGGATACCGATCGCGGTGGCGACCGGGTACCAGGCCGGCCCGCCGATCAGCAGCAGCTTGTCGACGGCGAATAGCGCCGCAGCGCCGGCCATGGCGGCTGAAAAGATCGCAGCGAAGCCGGGGTGCGCGGACTCGTAAATGTCCAGCGCCCAGCCGTTGGCAGGAAACGGCTTCAGCTCGGCCGCGATCGCGATGAACATCAGGAACAGGGCGATCCCCCCGCCCTTGAGCGTCACCAGCGCGGCTTCGGACATACCGTCGATGTTCAGGGTGCCGGTGGCGTGATAAGCGAAAATGATGCCGATCAGCAGAAGGATCGAGATGACCTGGGATATCACCAGGTACTTGAAACCGGCGCCCACGGCCAGGTCGTTTTCGGACAGCAGAACGAGACCGGCGGTGGCGATTACCGTCAGCTCGAAGAAAACGAACAGGTTGAAAACATCGCGCGTGAGTATGATGCCGCTCAGCGCCATGATGAGGATCATCAGCACCGACATCGCGCGCCTGCCCAGCCGCAGCAGCGAGCGCTTCATGTACAGCGCGGACAGCAGGCCCGAAAGGCAGACCAGCAGCGTCAGCGCGGCCTCGGCCAGGCCAACCCGCAGGTTGATCGCAAACGGCGGCTGGTAGCCGGCCATGAACAGGTCATAGGTCGCCGTTCCGTCAACGGCGAAGGTCCACAGCAGGCTGCCCGCCACCCAGCTCATGTAAGCCAGCGCCGCCAGCGTCAGTCCGTAGGCCGCCGTGCGAGCCTCTTCCTTCAGCAGACCCAGCAGGAACGCCGCACCCAGTCCGGCGGCGATGATGTAAACCGCATTTACCATTTCAGTTCCGTGAAGTCAGAGATATCGAGCGAATGCTTGATCCGATGCAGACGGTATACGTAGGCGAGCATCAGGGCGGTAATGCCGACACCGATCACGATCGCGGTCAGGACCAGCGCTTGTGGAACCGGGTCGATGATGCGCTGCGACGCAACGGCGGTAATGACTGTCTCGTCGAGGATCGGGGCGGTGCGGCCGGCCATGTGGCCGACAGAAACCAGCACCAGGTTGACGCCGGTGTTCGCGACCGTGAACGCAACGATCATGCGCAACATGTTGTCGTTGGTCAGTGCGCCGTACAGGCCGACCAGGATCAGCGCGAAGCCGGTCGCGATGGCGATATGAGCAATCATGATCCCTCCGTTTCCGAGAGGTTGACCAGCATCGAGGAGAACTCGGCGCCGACCTTGAGGCCAATGAAGGAGTAAACGACGGGAATCGTTCCTGCGGACAGCAGGCTGCCGAAATCACCCGCCGGCAGCAGGCTGTTGTCCAGGAATCCGCCGGCCAGGACCACGCCCAGCACAGCGATACCGACAAAGACGAGGCCGGACACCGATTCGATCAGGGATATCAGGCGATGGCTGTATTTCCTGAGCGGATCGGCCAGCAGCATCAGGAGCACGCCCGAAGCGAGGATCGCGCCTCCTTGAAAGCCGCCGCCCGGGGTCAGGTGACCATTGACGAACACGTAGGCGCCCAGCAGCAGGATCAGCGGCACCAGCAGAGCGCTGCCCGTGGACAGCAGTTCTCCGGTCGGTGTCGTTGCCCTGGGCTCCGTCCGGTGCGCACCACGCGCCAGCACCAGACCGACGATCGCGGCGGTCAGGAACAGCACCGTCACTTCGCCCAGCGTATCCAGACCGCGATACGTCACGATGATCGCGGTGACGATATTGGCCGCGCCCGTATCCGTGACCGTGTTGTCCGCGTAGTAGCGGGCCGTCTGGTTCAGTTCGGTATCGGGAACGTATCCCAGCGCCAGGCTGAGAAAAACCATCGCCAGGCCGAACAGGAGCAGCATGACCGTGAACCGCCTAATCATCGTGCTGCCCCCTCACGCGACCCAATACAAAGAAAAACAGGAAGGTCGTCAGGCCGCTGCCGATGGCCGCCTCCGTCATGGCGACGTCAGGCGCCGCCAGCAGCAGGAAAAGCACCGACGCAATCAGGCTGACCAGGCCGGCCGACAGGATGGCGATCGGCAGGCTGCGACCGCGGATTGCGACGAAAGCGGCCGCGATCATGGCCGCAGCGAGCAGCAGGCTCATGCCAATCAGTATGGAATTCATGATTCTTCTCCCTGGTCTTCGGCCAGGCGGTCGACGCGGGTGGCTTCGGTTTTTGCCTGTCCGCTGCGGTGACTGGCGCGCGCCAGCACCTGCGAGGAAAGCGGGTTGGTGAACAGCAGGAACAGGCCGATCAGCAGCAATTTCACCGACCACTGGGGCTGCAGGCAGGCGGCGCCGGCCAGGCTGAGCAGCGTTCCCAGGGTCGTTGTCTTGGTGCCGGCCTGGATGCGGTTGAACACGTCCGGCATGCGGATCAGGCCCAGACCGCCGAACAGCAGAAACACGGCGCCGGCTACGAGCAGCATTCCGCCGAAAATATCGAGAATGGCATCCATCAGAAGCCCCCCTCGAGATAGCGGGCGACAACGATCACGCCCAGGAAGGAGAGCAGCGCATAGACCAGGGCCACGTCGAGATAAATACCGCGGCCCTCGATCAGGGCGGTCAGGACGATACCGCTAATGGCGACGATGGTCATCACGTCAAACGCGACGACGCGGTCGGCCGCGGACGGACCCCTGACGAAACGATACAGCGCGGCGAGAAAAGCCAGGCCGGCAAGGCTGGCGGCAATGAAAACAAGGAGTTCAACCATACATCACCTCGAGATAACGTTCGAAACCGGCCACGATGCGCGCGGTCGCCGCATCGATCTCCGGTGATTCGGTCGTTACCCAGTGAACGTAAAGCCACTCACCTTCCAGCGCGACGGTGAGCGTGCCGGGCGTGAGCGTGATGGAATTGGCCAGGAGCAGTCGCCCCATGCGGCTTTTCAGTTTCGTCTTGACCTTGACGATACCGGGGCTGATCGGCAACTGCGGCGACAGCACGATGGCGGCCAGGCGAATATTCGACTTCACGAGTTCCTTGATGAAGTACAGCAGGTAAGCCAGCGCGGCGGCCAGGCCGCGGGGCGTGAAGCGAAACTCGGTCAGTACGGCCAGGCCGCGCCCGAAAAACAGGCCGATGACCAGAACGACAAGGGCGCCCACCAGCAGAACGTCGGCAGCCCAGGACCCGTTCAGAAGCACCCAGAAAAACAGGATGACCAGGAACGCCGCCGCGAATCGAAGCGGACTCATCAATGTCGTGTTCTCAACAGCCATGGAGATCGCAATCCTCTTTGCGCAGGAGGCTTCCTGCTGTTCCGGGCCACAAAAATATCGCCCGAATCTTAATTAGAGATTGCTTATATAACGTCTTTTGCAAGCAAAAATACACGCTTGCTTCGTCTTCGATTGACCGACGTCAAATGATGCACTGATCGAACCTTAATAGAAGTTAAATAATTGATATTTCAAGTAATATTAAGCTCTCATTAAGGTTCGGTCTTCGCTGGGAAGATGGTTTTTTAAGATGGGAACGAAAAAAAACGCGCAGCAATCGCTGCGCGTTTTTTCGCTGGCTCACCGGTGACCGGCCAGGCCGGACACCCTGCGGAAACCGCGACTCAGCCGGCGTTGCGGCCGCGAACGTAGTTCAGCATCGTACCGGCATCGCTGACTTCAAACGGGTCGGTCGGGCAGTTGTCCTGCATGTCCGCTTCCGAGAAGATCTTCACGATCTCGCCGTCTTCGACCAGCATGGAATAGCGCCAG
>JASFSI010000044.1:0-9055 GCA_050114495.1 Lysobacterales bacterium
CGTAGACCGGCTCCTGCAGCCGCACGGGGCCGGTGCCCGAGGAGCGGCTCAGGTCGGGAGGTAACGTAATGTCGCTGCGTTTGGTAGACATGGGAATAGGGGTTCCGGGTAAAAAGTGAATGACGTCAGGAATCAGGTGATTCGTTCAATGCGCGCATTTTAGGGCGTGAAAATGACACCGGCGTGAGACAGGTCAACTAAAGCCAAAATGATGCGACTTTTTGCAACATTTATTTCGGCCGGGCTGCATGCGACTCATCGCAGCAGGGCGGCCAGCCTGGAGATGCCCTCGCGGATCTGCTCGCGGCGGTAATGGGCGAAACTGAGCCGGATCCAGTTGCCGAACCCGTTTTCGCATGAAAACACGGGGCCCGGCTGAAAGCCTGTTCCTTGCCCGATTGCCTGGTCCCTGAGTTTCATCGCATCCCTGTCCCGGTCCAGTTCGAGCCAGAAAAAGTAGCCCCCGTCGGGCTTTTCCCAGCGGGCGCGGTCACCGATCTCCGTTTCCAGGGCCTCGTGCATGGTGTCCACGCGCCGGCCGTAGACGGCGCGCACGTGGTCGAGCATGGCCTGCTGCAGGCCGAGGTCGATGGCGTGACGCATGACGTGTGAGGCGAAGTGGTTGAAGCTGCCGCCGCTGTTGACGACGCCGGACTCCATGATGCGCTCCATCGCTTCCACCCCTGCCTGGATCCAGCCCAGGCGCAGGCCGGGCGCCATGATCTTGGAGAACGAACCCATCGACAGGATGCGGCCTTCATCGGCCAGCGTGCCCATGGCCGGGGGCGGTGCCTGTTCCGAGTAATAGAGCAACTGGTAGACCTCGTCGGCAGCGACGTAAAAATCATGTGTTTTGCTGAGTTCCGCGAGTTCGCGCCGCCGCTCACCGC
The DNA here is from genome assembly GCA_050114495.1 of Lysobacterales bacterium. Lineage (GTDB taxonomy): Bacteria > Pseudomonadota > Gammaproteobacteria > Xanthomonadales > SZUA-36 > JABDPF01. Next base: position 891 of record JASFSI010000044.1, read on the forward strand.
TGAGCGTGCAGCTGCAGGGGTTGTGGTAACTGGGAATGGTGTAGATCAGCGCCGGTTGGTGCTCGGCCAGCCGTTCCCGCAGCACGTCCATGCGCATTCCGTCCCGGTCCATCGGTATGCCGACGGTCTCGAGGCCATGATCGGAAAAGATGCGGTGCGCCAGGAAATAGGTCGGCTCCTCGACGAAGACCGTGTCGCCCGGTTTGGTGAAACGCCCGCAGATGAAGTCCAGCGCCTGCGAATTGCCGCCGGAGATGAACAGGGATTCCGCGTTGACCGGGCTGCCGTAGTGCCTGCTCAGGAACGCGGACAACGATTCGCGGAAACGGCGGTCGCCCTGGCGCTCGCCGTAGTTCAGCTCCAGCGGGTCGGCCTTGGCCAGGAAGTCCTCGGTCGCCTCGCGGATCAGTTTGACCGGCAGCAGGTCGGGCGAAGGTTGCCCGATTCCGAAATTGATGGCGTCGCCCTCGGGCACGCTGTCGAACGTCACGATGCCTGATTTGTCCATGGGCTCATGATACTCCGAAGGCGCGACGAAAGCCGGGCATGAAGTCGTTCCTGGTCGCTAAGCCAATCGTCCCCGGGACGGTTAAAGCACTCGGCGCACAGCCTTGACTTTCAGCCCATCGGGATGATGGCCAGCTTGAGTCACTCCGTGCGGACAGTGTTCCCAATGCAAAAGCCTGATGGATTGCAGCGATTTGAGGAACTGCCGGGAGTCAAGTGGCCTGGTTGCGAGGGTAGTCGCTTTTGCGACCGCCGGCCGAGAGCCGATTTGATACCCGGGACCAGGCATGCCCGGACTCAGGAAGACTACTTTTTTGCCGGTTAGCGACGACGTTTCTTTCGCGCCAGTTTCAGGGCGGTAAACAGCCCTTTCTCGCGGATCGTGTTCACCGCGACACCCCGGGTCGTGATGTCGAAATACTTCGTTCCGTACCGCTTCAGCAGTTGCTCGTCGATCTCGATGCCCAGCCCCGGCGCGTCCGGAACGGCCACGGTGCCGTCGGTGTCGGCCAGCACCGGCTCGGCCAGCAGGGCGTCGCGCACCGATGGCGTCCAGCCCGGCGGTTCGATGGGGTATTCAAGCGGATGATCCATCGCGCCTGACGCGTGCACGTGCAGGTTGACCACCATGGAGAAGCCGTTCGACCAGGTATGCGGCGCAAAATGCAGGCCGCGCTTGGCGCAGGCGTTCTGCACGCGTTTTGCATCCGTGATGCCGCCGCCGAAGGTCGCGTCCGGCTGGTAAATGTCGAAACAGCCTTTTTCCAGCATCGTGCGGAATTCGTGCCAGCCGCCGTTCAGCTCGCCGCCGGCTATCGGCACCCCGGATCGCCGCCGCAGCTCGGCCAGTTCGTCCCAGGCATACATGTCCAGCGGCTCTTCCAGCCAGGCGATACCCAGGTCGGTGCAGGCCTCGGCAAAGGCGGCGGCCCGGTCGAAGTTCCACAGCGGCGCATCGTCGACCAACGCGACACGCCAGCCCTGGTTGGCATCCACACCGATCACCAGTTCGTCGCCGACGGCCTGGCGCACGGTTTCTATTTGCCGGATGTCCTCGCGCAGCTCGAAATCGTGCACGCGCAGCTTGACGGCCCGAAAGCCCTGTTCGCGAAGCCGCTGAACTTCCTCGGCCCGCTGTTCCGGCGGATGGATTTCACCCGTCGAGGCATACACCGGGATTCTTCCGGTCGGCGGCAGCTTCGCCTTTTCACCGCCCAGCATTCGCCACAGCGGCAGGCCTTCGACTTTGCCCCGGATGTCCCAGAAGGCGGCTTCCAGCCAGTAGTTGCTCCAGCCCAGGTAACTGGCTTCACGGATGCGCTGCCGGCCGGTCGCGATGTCGCAAGGATCAAGACCGATCAGGTAGGGGCCGAGCAGCTTGCCGAGGCCTTCTCGTTCCTCATTGAAGGCCGCGCCTGCCGCCAGGCCCTGCACGCCGTCTCGGGTGGTAAGGCGGGCCAGGGTGAAGCGGTTTACCGTTTGCGGGTAGCCGGGAATCCAGGACGGGTGAAAGGGTTTTTCAAGCGGAAACGCGACGTGAAACAACTCGATCCGGTCAATGTTCATGACAGCCTCCATGGGGGCTTTCACACGCTTGAAGTTTACCCTGTTCGCCGCCGTCGCCGAATGATTCGTTGATTTGAATCAATTGACCGGAAAGCGGCTGTCCGCAAGCTGTTTCAGTTGACTTAACGCATATCCGGGCCAGGGGGTGAGTGATAAGTTCACGATGCCTTCAAGTCTGAAAAATACAGGACAGGTTTTATGAACGAATGTATTTTGCCTGATCCAACCGGGTTGTTTGAAATCCGCTTCGAGTCCATCGGAGGCCTCGGCGCCAACTCGGCCGGAAAGATCCTGGCCACCGCGGCCGTTCTCGACATGAACCTCAACGGTTCGCACTTTTCGTCCTACGGTTCCGAGAAGAAAGGCTCCGTCGTGCGTTCCTATGTGCGGCTGGGCGCAGCCGACAAGCCGATTCGCACCAGTGCGCCGATCGATTCGCCCGACGTGATCCTGATTTTCCATGACGCACTGGCGAAGCAGGAAATCACGATCGCCGGCATGCAAGACAACGGTGTGGTCATATACAACGGCCAACCCGGCGACGTCCCGGACACGCTGAAGAAACTGCCGAAGGGCACGCAGCTGATCCGCATCGACGCCACCAACATCGCGATGCAGGAATTCTCGCGCCCCAACGCCGTGATGCTCGGCACGCTGTGCAAGGTCGTGCCGTTCCTCGACGGTGCAAAAGTGCTGGAGAAACTGACCGCCAAGTTCAAGAAGATCAATCCGAAAGCCGCGGCCGCCAACGAACGCGCTTTTGAGCGCGGAGCGACCGAGTTCGAAGCCATTGAAGGCGTGGCCCAGGGGGAAGGCGACCTGCCGATCATCAGGTCGACCCCGCTGCTGGGTTATGAAACGGCGCCGATCGGCGGCATCATCCCAAATGCAGGTAATACGATATCGAATGATCTTTCGGCATCGCGGACCGGCTACATGCCGAAGTTCGCTGCCGCCAAGTGCATCCATTGCGGGCTCTGCGCCACCGTGTGTCCCGACTTCTGCCTGTCCTGGACGCATGAGGACGACGAGGAAGGCGTCTCGAGGATTCGGCTCAAGGGCATCGATTACCAGTACTGCAAGGGCTGCATGCGCTGTGTCGAAACCTGCCCGACCGAGGCATTGGTGCGGGTCACCGAAACGCCGGGGCTGGCGGACAGCCTGCGCGTACCGCTCTTTGCCTGAGCGGCGCGTTGAATAGAGCGCGGACAGCAAGGGCTGTCCCGACGATGAAACTGAAAAATGAGGACTGAGTATGGCCACTGAAGCCAACGAGGTAATCCAAAAATCCGGGGCCGGGACGGCTGCCAAGAAAACCGACTTCCTGAGCGGCAACGAGGCGGCGGCCAAGGCGGCAAGCGATATCGAATTTCACGTGATGGGCTACTTCCCGATCACGCCTTCCACGGAGGTCGCCGAGACGCTGTCGAGAATGCAGGCGGACGGTGAGCACGAAATCATGATGGTGCCTGCCGACGGCGAACACGGCGCGGCCGGTATCTGCTACGGCGCATCGCTGGGCGGGGGGCGCGTTCTGAACGCCACGTCGTCCCAGGGGCTTTTGTACGCACTGGAACAACTGCCCGTGCAGTCGAGCACCCGTGCACCGATGGTCCTTAACGTCGCGACGCGCGCCGTGTCCGGACCGCTGGACATCCGCTGCGATCACTCGGACATCTATTTCGCCCTGAACACCGGCTGGATCATCCTGATGGCGCGCGATCCGCAGGCGGTTTACGACATGAATATCGCCGCGATCCGTATTGGTGAGCATGCCGACGTCCGTCTGCCGGTCATCGTGGCTTACGACGGATTCTTTACCAGCCACCAGAAGCGCCGCGTGGAAACCGTGGCGGACAAGGACGCGCTGAAAGCCTTCCTGGGTGTGAACGAGCCGCCGTACACCGCGCTCGACCCCAAGCGCCCGATCACCTTCGGGCCGTACATGAACGACCCTGACCTGATCAACAACAAGAAACAGCATTCGCTGGCCATGGAAGCGGCCCGCAAGGTCATACCGGAGGTCTTTGCCGAACTCGAACAACTGACGGGGCGCAGCTACGCCGTGGCGGACCGGTACCGCCTGGAAGACGCTGACGCCGCTGTCGTACTGCTCAATTCCGCCGCTGAAACGGCCAAGGCCGTTGCGGACAAGCTGCGTGACGAAGGAAAGAAGGTCGGTGTGCTGTCACTCAATGTCCTGCGGCCGTTTCCGGCGGAACTCATTCGCGAGACCCTGAAAAACGTCAAGACCGTCGTGGTCGGCGACCGCGCCGATTCCTACGGCGCCGACGGCGGCAACCTGTCGCTGGAGCTGCGCGCCGCGCTGCAGATCGACCCGGAAAACCGCACCCGCGTCGCGACGCGTATTTACGGACTGGGCGGCAAGGACTTTGACGATTCCGACGCCGAGACCTTTTTTGAACAGGCGCTCGAGGCCATCGAGACCGGTCAATTCAAAGAGACTTTTGCTTACCACGGCACCTTTGCCGGTTCGCCGGACCTCACCTTCGCCGAGGGCCTGCCCCCGATCCAGACCGAGGAAGTCACCCGCGGCATGGCCAAGGTCAGCGTGAACGAGGAGACCGGCAAGCTCGACGTCGAGCTCAAACCGCTGTGGGCCATGACGGAAGTTCCGGGCCGAATCGCCCCGGGACACGGCGCCTGCCCCGGCTGCGGCGCTTTCCCGGTGCTGCACCAGGTGTTCAGCGTACTGGAGGGTGACGTCGTGGTGCTGTTCCAGACCGGCTGCGCGATGGTCGTGACCACCGGTTACCCGAAGACATCGCACCGCGTCACGTACATTCATAACCTGTTCCAGAACGGCGCCGCCACGCTGTCGGGCCTGGTGGAGATGTACCACGAACTGATCCGTCGCGGCGAACTTGCCGGCGTCAGCATCGACGAAGAAATCACCTTCGTGATGGTCAGCGGCGATGGCGGCATGGATATCGGCATGGGGCCGGCGCTGGGCGCGGCGCACCGCAACCACCACATGATGATCCTGGAGTACGACAACCAGGGCTACATGAACACCGGCGCGCAGCTCTCCTACTCGACCCCGCTCGGCCACCGCACATCGACCAGCCAGGTCGGCCGCTCACGGCGCGGCAAGATGACGCACCACAAGGACACGCCGCAGATCTTCGCGGCCGCCCACGTACCCTACGTGTTCACGGCCAGCGAGGGTTATCCCGAGGACCTGATGCGCAAGGCGGCCAAGGCCCAGTGGTACGCGAAGCACGAAGGGCTTTCCTACGGCAAGATCCTGTCCTTCTGCCCGCTGAACTGGACCACCACCGACGACGCGGCCGAGTCCGTGCTGCAGGTGGCGATCGACTCGCTGTTCTTCCCGATCTACGAGGTGGAGCGCGGTTCGACCACGATCACGTATGACCCCGAGGTGCTGGGACGCAAGCGTAAGCTGACCGACTGGCTGGGCCAGATGGGCAAGACCAAGCACCTGATGAAGGAAGGCAACGAGGACCGACTCGCTGCGATCGAGAAAGAAGTGATGCGGCGCTGGCGGCGCATCAAGGCCATGCACGACAACCCGGAGCTCTGATCATGCCGAAAATCGTCGAAAAAAGGCAACTGACCGAAATCACCAGCCTGTACCGCGTAGACGCGCCGCTGATCGCCAAGGCGGCCAGGGCAGGCCAGTTCGTGATCCTGCGCGTGCGCGAAGGCGGCGAGCGGATTCCCATCACCATCACCGATTACGACCGTGAAAGCGGCTTGCTGACCATCGTCGTACAGGAAGTGGGCGCCACGACGCGCCGCCTGGGCGAACTGGGTGTCGGCGACGAGATCCTGGACATGGTCGGCCCGCTGGGCGAAGCACCGGAAATTCCGAGCGGTGGACATATCGTCGGCGTCGGCGGTGGCTTCGGTTCGGCCGCGTTGCTGTGCCTGATGAAAGAACTGAAGGGGCGCGGCGAGAAGACGACCGTCATCATCGGCGCCCGCGAGAAGAACCTGCTGATCCTGGCTGACCAACTGGCTGAAATTACCGACAACCTGGAAATCTGCACGGACGACGGTTCGGCCGGTTTCAAGGGTTTTGTTACCGAACGCCTGCAGCAGATGATCGATGGCGGCGAGCCGGGCTACCCCGATTTCGTCATTTCCATCGGCCCGATGCCGATGATGCGCGCGGTGGAAAAAACCACCCGCGCGGCGAACGTGCCCTGCACGGCTTCGCTTGATCCGTTGATGATCGACGGCACCGGGATGTGCGGCGGCTGCCGCGTCACGGTCGGCGGCGAAGTCCGCTTCGCCTGTGTCGACGGGCCGTTTTTTGACGCCCACCAGGTCGACTTCGACGAGGCGGTCAGCCGCGGCAAGATGTATGTGAAGGAAGAGAAGATCGCGGCCGAGTGTCAGCGAAACGCTCACGAGGAGGAGGCTGCCTGATGCCTGTCAAACGCGCTGAAAAAACCCCGATGCCCGTGCGCGACGCCCATAAGCGCGCGCACGACTTCAAGGAAGTCAACGAGGGGTATTGTTTCGCACACGCGATGTTCGAGGCCGAGCGCTGCCTGCGCTGCCAGGACCCGGTCTGCGTGGACGGTTGCCCGGTGCGGGTGCCGATCGCCGAGTTCATGCACGCGGTGGCGGCCAACGACATGCCGAAAGCCGCGAAAATCCTGCGCGAGGCCAACCCGCTGGCTGCGATCTGCGGCCGCGTCTGCCCGCAGGAAGCGCAGTGCGAGAAAAACTGCCACATGACAAAGCGTTTTGGCCCGGTCGCCATCGGCCACCTGGAACGCTACGTTTCCGACTGGGAAATGGCCCAGCCCGAAACCGAAGAAGCCAAGAAACCGTGGCGAGAGGAAAAAATCGCCATTATCGGTTCTGGCCCTTCCGGCCTGGTCTGCGCGGGCGAACTGGCGCGCATGGGTTACCACGTGACCGTGTACGAGGCCCTGCACGCGCCGGGCGGTGTGCTGCGTTACGGCATTCCCGAGTTCCGCCTGCCCAATACGATCCTCGACTGGGAAATCCGCCAGCTCGAGCGGCTGGGCGTCGAATTCGTCAACAACGTGATCATCGGCAAGACCATCACGATGGACGCGCTGTTCAAGGAGTACGGCTACTCGGCCATCTTCATCGGCACCGGCGCCGGCCTGCCCAAGTTCATGGGCATTCCCGGTGAGAGCCTGAACGGTGTGTATTCCGCCAACGAGTTCCTGACCCGCATCAACCTGATGCAGGCCTTTGATTTTCCGAACGCGGAAACGCCGCTCAAAGTGGGCAAGCGCGTCGCGGTGATCGGATCCGGCAACACGGCCATGGACGCCGTGCGCTCGGCCATGCGGCTGGGTGCTGAGCAGGCCATGGTGGTGTACCGCCGCAGCGAAAAGGAAATGACGGCCCGCATCGAGGAATACGAGCACGCGATCGAGGAAGGCGTGGAGTTCCACTGGCTGACCAACCCCATCGAGGTGCTGGGTGAAGACGGCTGGGTGACCGGCCTCAAGTGCGTGAAGATGGAACTGGGCGAACCGGACGAATCCGGCCGCGCCCGGCCGATCCCGATCGAGGGTTCCGAGTTCATCTTCCCGGTGGACAACGTGGTGCTGTCGATCGGCACGCGCCCGAACCCGCTGCTGGTCAAGACCACGCCGGGCCTCAAGACCCATTCCTGGGGCGGGCTGCTGGTCGACGAGCGCGAAGTGGAAACCACCGTGCACCGTGTCTACGCAGGCGGTGACGCCGTCACGGGCGCGGCCACGGTGATCCTGGCCGCCGGCGCCGGCAAGAAAGCCGCCGAGGCCATCCACCACGACATCCAGCAGGACGCTGCCTGATGATTCATTAGCATTCCTGGGATCGGACCGAATGCCGGCGCAACTGCGCCGGCATTTTTCATGCGCGCATAAAAAACCCCGCGGCGTGAACCGCGGGGTCTTTGTTTAAAACATGGGGGTCAGAGTGTAAAACCCACTCCGACCCCGATCTTGCGTTATACGAAACGGCGGAAGCCGATAAAGCCCACACCCAGCATCAGCAGGGCCATCAGGGCCAGGCCGTAATGGCTCAGCGTCGGGATGCCCTCGTAGAAGGCCGTTGCCGTGATCGTGCAGGTC
>JASFSI010000045.1:0-8785 GCA_050114495.1 Lysobacterales bacterium
TTTGAGAGCGGTGAAACCATGCGCCGGGCCGAGTAGAGCGCGGCCAGGATGGCCAGCAGAACCGTGAGCATCAGTACCAGCGAGAGGATCAGCAGGAAACTCTGTTTGAGCGATTGCCGCAGGTAGCGGACGTTCTGGTAGCGGTGGTATTCGCTTTCGATGGAACTCGTGAGATCGGTGATGTCCGGCGGCAGAGGATAAACCGCCTGCAGCAGGCGCGGCTGGTCGCCCGGGTAGCGCGGATCGACCCGCTGAATCACCCGGATCTGAAGGCGGCCGTCCTGCGTCGGTTCGGCGGCGGCGTACGCCCCTTGCTGGGACGCCTGCATGAGCGGGAAATCACCGGGGCGTTCGGGCAGGCCGTTCAACGCATTGATGTTGGCGGTGGCGACCAGTGTGCCGTCGGTCTCGAACACGGTCAGTTCGCTCGGACCGGACACCCGCACGCGATCCAGCAACGCCCGGCGCAGGTTTTCGCCATCCTCGGCGAGCGAAGTCAGGCTGCCTGCCGTTTCCCGGAGCTGGTTGCGGACTTCCAGCTTTCGCGTATCCAGGAACTGCTGGCCCAGGCGCAGGGAGTCTTCGAGCGCGGACTCAACCTGGACGTCGAACCAGCTGTCGATCGTGCGCGTGAGGAAGTATGCCGAGAAGAAAAATACGATCAGCGCAGGCGGCAGCGAGAGCAGGAGAAAATTCCTTACCCAGCGTGTCGACAGCAGGGCGCCCGGCTGTCCGCGCCGCACTTGTCCAAACAGGCTGACCAGGCGGTCGAAAATGGTCCACAGCAGTACGAGCAGCGCAAAAACTGTGGCGATGAGCACCCACAGGTATGAATTGTCCAGCAGTGCATCGGCCGACTCCTGCTGAACGCCGCTGATCAGGAACAGCGCGATCAGCAGTGCGGAAAGCAGGGCCAGCAGCGGAAGGATGCGAAAGGCCCAGCGCTGCCACCGGCTTTTTCTGCGGCTGGATGTGTTCACTGTCGATCAGGCTCCGGGCTCGATGTTCATGGTCCAGGCGGTCCACTCGGAACGGTGACGCCAGCGGGGCGAAAACAGCACGGGAAGCCGCATCGGCGGCGGTACGCGCTCTTTATCGAGGTAGCCGCGAACCAGCAGTTCGTACTCGCCCTGGGGAAGCGCCCCGGTTTCAAGCTCGACGTTTACGTTGCCCAGTTCGGCCAGTGCATGCCGCAACCTGGCGAATGTTCGCAGTTCGCTGCCGTCGGACCTGGAGAGCTGGTAGCGCTCACTCAGGGGCAGGTAGCTTATCTGCCAGGATGATTCGTGCTTCCTGATCCGCGTGCCCATCTTCCCGTCCCGCAGTACGAGTTCGACCGCGAGCGTCAGCGGAACCCCGTGCACGAGCGCCGTGCGCGCCTCGCGGCTGAGCTGGACCGTCTGCATCAGGCGAACCTGCATCTGGCCGTTGGACCAGTTCGCTTCGACCCGGTCAATATCGAATCGACCTTCATTTTCTCCGCTGCCGCATGCCGGCAGCAGGACCGCTGCCAGGGCCATCAGCCATGCTGCGAGGGGCTTACTCACTTTTGCTGATCCGGGCATAAAAGAATCCGTCCATTTCCAGCTCACCCGGAAGGATCTGCCTTCCCGGCGCCGCGTCTCTGCCCCAGGGCACGTCCGGCTTTTCGGCGCGTGCGTCGGCTTGTCTTTCCAGGAAAGCCCTGATTTGCATGGCGTTTTCCTGTCTGAGAACAGAACAGGTGGCGTAGAGAAGAATGCCGTCGGGCCGCAGCAACGGCCAGAGCGCATCCAGTAATGCGGCCTGAACAATCACGGCTTGCTCAACCTGCGCCGGGGATCTCAGCCACTTGATTTCGGGGTGCCGGCGTATCACGCCCGTGGCGGTGCAGGGTGCGTCGAGCAGGATGCGGTCGAACAGGCGCCCGTCCCACCAGGCACGGGTATCGGCTGCATCGGCGGCGAGCAGCGTGGCCCGGTGCGCCAGGCCCAGCCGTTGCAGGTTGTCACGAACCAGCTCAAGCCGGTCTGCGCTGCGGTCGATGGCCAGCAGATCAATTTCCGGGCTGAGTTCGAGCAGGTGGCCGGTTTTTCCGCCCGGCGCGGCGCAGGCATCGAGAACGCGCTGTCCCGGGCGGCAATCCAGCAGGCCGGCAGCGATCTGGGCGGCCGGATCCTGCACCGAGAGGCGACCGGCCGTGAAGCCGGGGATCTCCTCGACGGGCCGGGCCGGTTCGACGCGGATGGCGGATGGGATCAGCGGGTGCTGCGTGACGTCCAGCCCCGCCCGGGCGAGTTCCTGCCCGGGAGACGGTTCCGAAGCGTCGGTTCTGCACCGCAGCCACAGGCCGGCCGGTCGGTTGTTCGCTTCGAGGATGTTTTCCCATTCATCGGGCCAGTCGGCCCTGATCGCCTCGATCAGCCAGTGTGGGTGGGCGAGCCGCTCTCCGCTGTGCTCCAGTTGCTTCAGGAGTTGCCCGTGTTCGCGCTGAAAACGGCGCAGCACGGCATTGACCAGGCCGGTTGCCCAGGGTTTTCCGAGAAGCCTGGCGCAGGCAGCGGTTTCGTTGACGGCGGCGTGTTCGGCGGTGCCGTCCTTCCAGAGCTGGAACAGGCCGAGCAGAATCAGGCGCTGAACGTCCCTGTCCTTTTTTCTCAGGGGCCGGTCCAGCAGCTGGCTGGCCAGCCATTCCAGCGCGGAAAGCCAGCGCAGCACGCCGTACAGCAGGTGGCGGCTGTAGGCCTGGTCGCGCGGGTCTTCCAGCTCCGGCCCGGTGCCGGTTTCGCCGCGGTCCAGCACACACTCCAACTGTCGCAGCGCGGCGATTCGCGCATTTTTGTCCTGGCCCGATTTGCGGTTCATTCGAAGCGGTCCGGCGCGCCGCCCGCGTTCAGGTAGTCGTGTGCAGCCATGCGCCGCTTGCCCGGGCGCTGCAGTTCCAGCAGGCGCAGAACACCGTCACCGGTGGCCACGTCGATGCCGTGCTTGCCGGACGACAGGACGGCGCCCGGCGCTGCCCCGTCATTGCCTGCAAGCCGCTGTGCCGCCCAGATGCGTGTGCGTTCATCATCGGCCATGCACCAGGTGACCGGCCAGGGATTGAACGCGCGAATGCGGCGTTCCAGCGTGATCGCAGGCTCGTTCCAGTCGATGCGGGCCTCCGCCTTGTCCAGCTTGCGGGCATAAACCGCCCCGGTTTCAGCCTGCGGCACGGCTCGCGGCGGTTCGCCGGATGCGAGCAGTCGAACGCAGTGCAGAATCGCTTCGGCGCCGGCTCGGGCCAGCTTGTCGTGGAGGCTGCCGCCCGTTTCATCGGCTTCGATCGGTGTGCGAACGGTGTGCATCACAGGTCCCGTGTCCAGGCCCTCGTCTATTTCCATGACGCACACGCCACTTTCCGCGTCGCCGGCTTCGATGGCGCGCTGGATCGGTGCCGCCCCGCGCCAACGCGGCAGCAGGGACGCATGGATGTTCCAGCATCCGTGGACTGGCGCTTGCAGGACCCGGTTCGGCAATATCAGGCCGTAGGCGACCACGATGATCAGGTCCGGCGCCAGGCGCTCAAGGGCTTGCAGGGAATCGGAATCACGCAGTGAAAGGGGTTGGCGCACCGGAATACCGGCGCGTTCCGCGGCCTGCTTGACCGGGCTGGCCTGCAGGTGGCGGCCGCGACCTGCGGGCCGGTCCGGCTGGGTATAAACGGCTTCCGGGGCGAAGCCGTTATCGATCAGCGCTTGAAGGGGTGGAACGGCGAAGTCAGGCGTGCCGGCGAAAACAATGCGCAGTCCTGATTCATTCGACATGGGTCAGAACCTGGCTTTGAGCGCGTCCTGCTCAGCCTGCTTTCTCGCTTTTTCGAGTTTTTTCAACGCCATGCGGCGCTTCAGCGGCGACAGGTAATCGATGAACACTTTTCCGTTCAGGTGATCGATTTCATGCTGCAGGCAAACCGCGTGCATGCCGTCCAGGTCCTCTTCAAACGCTTCACCGTTCCGGTTCATGGCTTTGACATGCACGCGCTCGGCCCGGGTCACGTTGCCGTAGATGCCCGGTACGGACAGGCAGCCTTCCTCGCAGGTTTCCGTGCCGACGCTTAGCGTGATCACGGGGTTGATGTACTCGCGCGGTGTGTTCTGCTCTTCGCTGACGTCCAGCACCAGCAGGCGCCTGTGAACGTTCACCTGCGTTGCAGCCAGCCCGATCCCTTTTGCCGCGTACATGGTTTCGATCATGTCCTCGACCAGCTGGACCAGTTTGTCGTCAAAAGTATCCACCGGTTTCGCGACGGTTCGCAAACGGGGGTCGGGTACCTCAAGAATTTCCAATTTAGCCATAGAGTTACGTGCCGCTAAAAACAATTTAAGTGAACTTTGTGCCGTGTTTTATTATGATAGCCCTTGGTGAACCCAATTCGCCAGAGTCTACACTGACCGCATCTGACAGATGGCTGGATGCCTACTACTGAGGAAGGAACGTGATCAGAAAACTCTTTTGCTTCACTTTTGCGGCTCTTTTTGCTTTCGGTACCGCCCTGGCACAGGACGTGGCGGTGCGATCCGACCACCCCGACGAATACGTCGTCGTCAAGGGTGACACGCTGTGGGATATCTCGGGACGTTTCCTGGAAAAGCCGTGGCAATGGCCGGCGATCTGGCAGGCCAATCCGCAGATTGAGAACCCGCACCTGATTTACCCGGGAGACGTCATCTCTCTCGTTTACGTGGACGGCATGCCCCAGTTGCGTCTGAAGCGGGGCGGCGATCAGAAATTGAGCCCCACGGTCCGGGTCTCCGATCGGGACGATGCGATCAAGGCGATTCCGTTTGAACGGATCGAACCGTTCCTGCGCAATCTGCATGTCGTTTCACCCGAGGATTTCGAAGGCTTGCCCTACATCGTTGCCAACACCGAAGACCGCCTGACAGCGACTTACAGTGATGTGACGTATGGACGCGGCCTGGATGCCCGGGTCGGACAGGAATACATCGTGGCGCGCCTGACCAACATTTACGACGATCTCGGTGACGGGCAGATTCGCCGCGTACTGCCCAAAGACAACTGGGTGCAGGTGCCGAATGTCTGGGACCGCCAGGAAGACATGTACAACACGGTCAGCCCCTGGAACAAGCGTCCCAAGAACCCGGTGGGCTACGAACTGGTCGAGGTCAGCCGCGTGCGTGTTCAGCAGAGCGGGGAGATTTCCGTCCTCGAGATCATCCGGGATCGTACAGAGGTCAAGCCTGGCGACTTTATACTTCCCTGGGGTGACCCGGGCTACGAAACGACGTTCTACCCGCACGCCATGGACAGTGTTCCGGAAGGTCTGCGCATTTTGGCAACGTCCGGACAGAAGACCGGTGTTGGCCAGTGGCAGATCGTTTCGATCAACGGCGGAAGCAGTGACGGCATCGAGGCCGGCCATGTTTTTGCAGCGTTCCGGGCGGGCACTGTCGTCGAAGACGAGGTCGGCTACCGTCGGGGCAGCTTTGCGAAAGACGCGGAAGTCCGGCTGCCTGAAATGTACGATGGCATGGTGATGGTCTTTCGGACGTTTGACCACATCAGCTACGGTATTGCCCTGAGCGGTACCCGCGTGGTCAAGGAATACGACATGCTGCGTCATCCGGACACGCGACCTTAACAGCCAGGCAGGTCACGGCGGCCCCTGGCGCTGAACGGGGGTTGTCATCAAAAATCTCGAACACTGGCTCGTCGCGCTTCGCGCCCCCGCACTGGGGGGTGCGAAGCTGGTCGCATTGAAAGAACGGTTCGGCGGTATCGACCGTCTGCGGACGGCTTCGGCGTCTGAACTCAGGCGCGCCGGCCTGAAAGACGAATCGGTTGCCGCACTTCGGCAACCGGACCGGTCTCTGCTGAGTCATGACCTCAACTGGCTTTCCGGCCACAATCATCACCTGTTGACCTGGGACGACGAGCGCTACCCCGCCCTGCTTCGTGATATCCCTTCGCCGCCTGCTGCGCTGTACCTGGATGGAGATCCCGACGTGCTCTGGCAACCGCAGATCGCGGTCATCGGCAGCCGAAACCCGACCGCGGGCGGACGCAGCAACACCCGTGATTTTGCCGCTGAATTGAGTCGCAGCGGCCTGACGGTGACCAGCGGCATGGCCGAAGGGGTGGATTCTGAAGCACACGCTGCAGCGCTGGACGCCGGCGGCCTGACCGTGGCCGTCCTCGGCACCGGTCCGGATATCGTCTACCCCGCGTCCGGCCGGCGACTGGCCGCACGCGTGGCGGAACAGGGTGTTTTGCTGTCCGAGTTTCCCCCGGGCACGAAACCGAAGCGCGGACACTTTCCCACGCGCAACCGGATCATTTCAGGCCTGAGCCTGGGGGTCCTGGTCATCGAGGCAGGGCTGCGGAGCGGAACCCTGATCACCGCCCGGTTGGCCGGTGACCAGGGCCGGGAAGTCTTCGCGCTGCCCGGATCGATCCACAACCCGATGGCGAAAGGCTGTCACCGGCTGATCAGGGAAGGAGCCAAGCTGGTTGAAGACGTTTCGCAGATATTGCAGGAGCTGTCCTCACTGGCGGGCGAACTCGCAAGGGAACTCGAGACACGACTCGGCGAAAGCGCGGCTGGCGATGAATCGGCGTCGCTTGCATCGAAAGCCGGTGGCCCCGATATTGAAAACGGGGAGCCGAACGAAGCGCCCTGGGAGCATGACGAGGAGTACGCCCGCTTGTGGGACTGCCTTGGCTACGACCCGGCGCCCGTCGATTTGATTATCGAAAAAAGTGGATTGACGGCGAAGGCCGTGTCGGCCATGCTGCTTATGCTGGAGCTGAGAGGAATGGTGGAGGCCCACCCCGGTGGCGCCTACTGCCGAATAAAAAAGAGGTAAATAATGAAAGAAAACGTGCTCGACGTCCTCATGTACCTGTTTGAAAACTACCTATACGAAGAACCCGAAGAACAACCCGACCGCGATTCCCTGGAGCAAAACCTGCACGAAGCCGGCTTCACCGCCACCGAGATCGATAAGGCGTTCAATTGGCTCGACGGATTGGCTGAACAGCGTTTCCTGCCCGACTTCAAGGTGCACAGCGACGAGCCGCTGCGCATTTTCGTTGAGTCGGAGAGCCGGCGGCTGGATACCGACTGCCAGGACCTGCTGATGTACCTGAACAACTGCGGGGTACTGGACGTGCAGCGCCGCGAACTCGTCATCGATCGGCTGATGGCGCTCGAGTCGGACGAGATCGACCTCGAGGACGTCAAGTGGGTCGTGCTGATGGTCCTGTTCAACCAGCCGGGCCAGGAAGCCAACTTCGCGTGGATGGAAGATTTGTTGTTTGACAGCGAGCAGGACTATCGCCATTAATAAAGAAAAGCGATAAGAACCGAGGGCACGCTCATCAAACTCCTGATCGTAGAATCGCCGGCCAAGGCGACCACCATCAACCGTTACCTGGGACCTGACTTCAAGGTCCTGGCGTCGTACGGCCATGTCCGTGACCTGCCATCGAAAGACGGTGCGGTCGATCCGGACAACGACTTCGCGATGACCTATGAACTCAACGAGGGCAGCGAGAAGCACGTGCGCGCCATTGTCAGCGCGGCCAGGAAGGCCGAGGCCGTGTACCTCGCAACGGACCTCGATCGCGAGGGAGAAGCGATTTCCTGGCACGTCTACGAGATCCTGCGCGAGAAGGGCCTGACGGAAAAAATCCCTTTTTACCGCATCGAGTTTTCCGAGATCACCCAGAAAGCCATCCGGGAAGCGGTCGACAACCCGCGTGAACTGTCCATGGACCTGGTGAACGCCCAGCAGGCGCGCCGGGCGCTGGACCACCTCGTCGGCTTCAACCTGTCACCGCTGCTGTGGAAAAAAATCAAGACGGGACTCTCTGCAGGCCGTGTGCAGAGCCCGGCGCTGCGCATGATCGTCGAGCGGGAACGCGAGATCGAAGCTTTCAATGCGCAGGAATACTGGACGATCGAGGCCGATATGAGTCACGCGGGGCAGGCTTTCCAGTCACGCCTCGTGAACCTGGAAAACAAGCGCCTCAAGCAGTTCGATATCGACAACGCGGAAAAAGCGCAGGCCGTCCGCGAGCGGCTCACCGAGGCGGCCGGCGGCAAGCTCCAGGCGAACCGCGTTACCCGCAGCCAGCGCAAGCGGCGCCCGGCGCCCCCGTTCATTACCTCGACGCTGCAGCAGGACGCGGCGCGCAAGCTGGGTTTCTCGGCCCAGCGCACGATGCGCACGGCCCAGGCCCTGTACGAGGCGGGCCATATCACCTACATGCGAACCGACTCGGTACACCTTTCCGCGGACGCCCTGTCCGATCTGCGGGGCTGCATCGAGCACCAGTTCGGCAAGGAATACGTGCCGGAGAAACCGAATTTCTTCAAGACCAAGTCAAAGAATGCGCAGGAGGCGCACGAAGCCATACGGCCTACTTCGTCCTGCCTGCTTCCTGCCGAGCTGAAAAAGAAGCTCGAGAACGACCAGTACCGCCTTTATGAGTTGGTCTGGAAGCGCGCCATGGCCTGCCAGATGGTGCCCGCGCTGGTCGACATGGTGGCGGTTGAATTTGATTGCGGTGACGATGCCGTGTTCAGGGCGAACGGTTCGGTTATCGCTTTTCCCGGCTTTCTGCGGGCCTATGAAGAGTCCCGGCCGGCCGGCAAGGAAGAGAAAGAAACGCGCCTGCCGGATATTCGCGAAGGCGACCGCGTTGCGCTGGAGAAGATTCGAGCGGAGCAGCATTTTACCGAGCCGCCGCCGCGCTTTTCGGAAGCCAGCCTGGTCAAGGCGCTCGAGGACTTCGGAAT
>JASFSI010000046.1:0-8779 GCA_050114495.1 Lysobacterales bacterium
AGCGGCCGTCGAACAACGGTTCGGGAAAGCGCTGACCCCAGGGACCATGCGCCTCGATCTGCAGCGCGAGCTCAAGACCGAGATCGGCGCCGTCCAGTTCACCGTCGGTGAAGATCTCCTCGCCCAGTTCCGCCCCGTCCAGCAGGGTGTGCACCGCCTGGTTCAATTCAGTGCGCAGCGCCGGCAGGTTTTTTCGATCGAGCGTCATCCCGGCAGCCATGGCGTGCCCTCCGAAGGCCTCGAGCAGGCCCGGCCGGCGTGAATCCACCAGGGCAAGGGCGTCGCGAATGTGCAGGCCGCGCACCGACCGCGCCGAACCCTTGAGCAGGCTGGCCCCTTCGGATTCAGGCGCAAACGCGATAACCGGGCGGTTAACGGCGTCTTTCACGCGGGACGCGACCAGGCCGACAATGCCCTGGTGCCAGTGCTCGTCGAACAGGCACAGCGCGCCGGGCATCGGTTTACGCTCCAGTGATTCGAGTAGCGCGGATACCTGGCGCATGGCCTCTTCCTGCATGGTCTCCTGCAGTTCACGGCGCTGCTGGTTCAGCGCATCCAGTTCGGCCGCGATCGCATCGGCCTCTGCGCGCTCTTCACTCAGCAGGCAGCGGATGCCCGCCGACATGTCTTCGAGTCGACCCGCAGCGTTCAGTCGCGGCCCGACCGCGAAACCGAGGTCCGCAGCGCTGACGAAACGATAATCCCGGTTGCCGGCGCGCAGCAGCGCCATCAGACCGGGCCGGGCCCGTCCACGCCGGATCCGTTCCAGGCCCTGGCGCACCAGAACCCGGTTGTTGTGGTCCAGCGGGACCAGGTCCGCCACCGTGCCCAGCGCCACCAGGTCCAGGTACTGCGCCAGGTTGGGTTCCCGGCGGCGCGGGGAAAACCAGCCGCGGTCGCGCAGGATTCCGCGCAGCGCACTCAGCAGGTAAAACATCACGCCGACGCCGG
The DNA here is from genome assembly GCA_050114495.1 of Lysobacterales bacterium. GTDB lineage: Bacteria > Pseudomonadota > Gammaproteobacteria > Xanthomonadales > SZUA-36 > JABDPF01. The sequence continues at coordinate 952 of JASFSI010000046.1, forward strand.
CCAGGTTCTTGCTCGGAAACTCGTCACCCGGAACGTTCGGATTGACGATCGCGTCGGCCGGCGGCAGTTCCTTGCCGGGAAGATGGTGGTCGGTGACGATCACGCTGCAGCCGAGTTCGCTGGCTCGCGACACCCCGGCCAGGCAATTGATGCCCGAATCCACGGTGACCAGCACGTCCGGCAGATCGGACGCAATGGAATCGACCAATGATAGGCTCAACCCGTAACCGTATTCGAAACGGTTCGGAACGCGGAACGTCACGCGCCGGCAGCCCATCGCCCGCAAGGCACTGAGGGCCAGCGCGGTACCGGTCGCGCCGTCGGCATCGAAATCGCCGACCACGAGAATGCTTCGTTCCTGCATCACGGCATCGGCGAGCAAGCCGGCCGCTTCCTGCAGGCCTTTCATGCCCGCTGGCGGCCGCAGTGCGCCCAGCCGGAGCGAAAGGGCCGAACCGTCACGCACGCCGCGACCCAGCAGGATGCGCTCGATCACCGGGTGGAGATCGTGATCCAGGCCGGCAATCTTCCCCTCGCAGGAACGCTGCGTGATGGTGCGGGCGCGTCTCACGATCCGGTCTCCGCTTTCAGCGCCCGCGCCAGCGGCCGCAGGGATGCCCAGATCTTCAAACGCGACAGGCGGTCGATGGTCCATGCTGCGCCGCTTCCGCTCAGAAGCGTCAGCCGGGACCGCCCGGCCCCCGTCGCGGAAAGCAGGCTGTCGACACGGCGTTCCAGTGCTTCCGCCTCGGTCCGGGCATCGCGGGATTGCATTGCCCAGTCGATCAGCACGTTTTCCGCGCCCGCTAAGTCGTCCGCCTGGGCATAAACCGGGCTGCCCGAAATGAGCGCCAGGCCGCGGGACACGGGGTCGTCGCCGGCAACGGCGCCGAACCGCTGCGGCACGGACAGCGGCGCGCTACCGCCGCCCCAGAGCCAGATGCCGTTGACCTCTGCGGCCCCCCTTTCGCGCCGGGCCCGGTTGACTTCACTTTGGTGCAGTTCGACCTGGACATCCGTCAGCAACCGTTTCCAGTCCGCGGCATCGGGGCCGGACGGCAGCACTTCGGCCATGTCCACGCCAAGGGAATCGTGCAATGGAGTGAAATCGAATGCGGGAGGCCGCGGTACTGAAAAACACCAGGGCCCGGTTTCGTCCTGCGGCACACCGAACCCTTCTGCCTGCAGTACGCCGCGGACGAGGCAGTCGATTTCTGAGCGTTCTTCAGCCGTGTAATCCAGGAAACCGCTGGAGACGACGAACACGCGGGTCATGTCGGCGCGCAGGCTTACCGCGTCGGCACGCAGCCAGTAGCTTTCATCCACCCCCGCATCCGCCCTGGCCACGCGGGTCAGCGCGGCCACGGGCAGTGCCTCATCCGGTTCCAATGCGAACAGTTTAAAACGAAGGTGATTGGCAGAAACGGCTGCCCGGCGACCGCGTTTTCCGCGCGCGAGAACGTATTCCAGGGCGGGCAGACGGACCGTTTCGGGTAAAGCAGCCGCGAGTGCTTCGAGGTCCTCGACCAGCAGCGTGAAATGCGAAAAGGGCACTCCGATCAAATGTACTCGACGTCGACGATTTCGTATTCGCGGTCACCGCCCGGCGCCTTCACGGTCACCACGTCGCCGACTTCCCGGCCGATCAGGGCGCGCGCCATGGGCGAACTGACCGCGATCAGGTTGTGCTTGATATCGGCTTCCACGTCGCCCACGATCTGGTAAACGGTTTCCTTGCCGCTTTCCTCGTCGGCCAGCGTCACCGTCGCGCCGAAAACGACGCGTTCGCCGGCGTTGAGTTTCTCGACATCGATAACCTGCGCGTGCGAGATGCTGTATTCAAGGTGCTGGATGCGCCCCTCGATGAAGCTTTGCTGCTCACGCGCGGCATGGTACTCGGCATTTTCCTTCAGGTCGCCGTGTGCGCGGGCCTCGGCGATCGCCGCGATGATCTTCGGGCGCTCGACCTTTTTCAGCTGCGCCAGTTCTTCGCGCAGCCGGTCCACGCCCTTCTTGGTCATCGGTTGTCTGCTCATTGATTTTCCTTGTCCCGGGTATCCAGCCCGCGATGCAGCTGCTGCAGGCTGTGTACCTTGAAATCGAATTCGTGGTCGAGGCCGCGCATGGTCGCACGGCCGCCCGCGATGGTCGTGCTGTAGCTGACTTTTCGCTGCAGGGCTTCGCGCCGGATGGAGAACGAGTCAGCGATCGCCTGCGCGCCCTCGGTGGTGTTGATGATGAAATTGATCTCGTTGTTCTTGATCAGGTCGACCACGTGCGGCCGCCCCTCGATGACCTTGTTGACGCCCTCGCACTCGACGCCGTGCTGATTGAGGTAGTTCGCCGTCCCGTGCGTCGCGACCAAGGTGAAACCGCGCCCGATCAATTCACGGGCGACCGGCAGCAGCACCTGCTTGTCGGCATCACGCACGCTCAGGAAAGCCCGGCCGATTTTCGGCAGGCGGTAGCCGGCCGCAACCATGGTCTTGGCGCGGGAGCCGCCAAAGCTCCAGGCGATGCCCATGACCTCGCCGGTAGACCGCATTTCCGGGCCGAGGATGGGGTCCACGCCCGGGAACTTGATAAACGGAAATACGGCTTCTTTGATTGAGAAGAAATTAGGTGTAATTTCCCTCATATATTTCTGTTCTTTAAGAGATTTTCCTGCCATAACCCGTGCTGCAATTCCCGCCAGGGGAAGACTGCTCGCCTTGGACACGAAGGGCACCGTGCGCGAAGCACGCGGGTTGACCTCAAGCACGAAAATTTCCTCTCCGCGAATCGCGAACTGCGCGTTCATCAGGCCGATGACGCCCAGCTCCTTCGCCATGGCGCGCATCTGGGACCGCAATTCATCCTGCAGTGCGGGCGACAGTGAATACGGCGGAAGCGAACAGGCGGAATCACCCGAATGCACGCCGGCCTGCTCGATGTGTTCCATGATGCCGCCGATCAGCACATCCTCACCGTCGCAGATTGCGTCGACGTCCACTTCCTTGGCATGGTCCAGGAAATGATCCAGCAGCACCGGCGAATCGTTCGATACCTGTACGGCCTCGCGCATGTAGCGCATCAGTTCCTCGGCGCTGTGGACGATGTCCATCGCGCGCCCGCCGAGCACGTAAGAAGGCCGCACAACCAGCGGATAACCGATCTCCTCGGCCAGTTTTACCGCCTGCTCCGCGCTGGTCGCGGTGCGGTTCGGAGGCTGACGCAGTTCAAGCTTGTCGAGCATTTTCTGGAACCGCTCGCGGTCCTCGGCGAGGTCAATCGAATCCGGGCTGGTACCGATGATCGGCACGCCCGCCGCTTCCAGCGCGCGTGCCAGTTTCAGCGGTGTCTGTCCGCCGAACTGAACGATCACGCCGTGCGGTTGTTCCTTGTGCACGATTTCGAGCACGTCTTCCAGTGTCAGAGGCTCGAAATAGAGGCGATCGGAGATGTCGTAGTCGGTCGAGACCGTCTCCGGGTTGCAGTTGACCATGATGGTTTCGTAGCCGTCGTCGCGCAGCGCCAGGGCGGCGTGCACGCAACAGTAATCGAACTCGATGCCCTGCCCGATCCGGTTCGGGCCGCCACCGAGGACCATGATCTTTTTGCGCTGATCCGGATCGGATTCGCACTCTTCCTCGTATGTCGAGTACATGTACGCGGTGGAGGTGGCGAACTCGGCCGCGCAGGTATCCACGCGCTTGTAAACGGGCCGCACGCCGAGCGCTTGGCGGCGCTCGCGAACAGCGCTTTCGGTTTCACCCAGCAGCGCAGCCAAGCGGGTATCGGCAAACCCCTGCCGTTTCAGCCGAAACATCCTGTCGGCGTCGATATCGGCCAGCCGCTGTTCGCTCAGCTGCCGCTCGGTGTTGACGATATCCTCGACCTGCGCGAGGAACCAGGGGTCGATGCCCGTCAGTTCCTGTACCTGGGCAAAAGGCAGACCCTCGCGAAAAGCGTCGGCCACGAAGAGAATGCGTTCCGCGCCGGCCTCGCGCAGTTCCCGCATCAGGTTGGCCAGCCGCGTCTCGGCGGTATCACCCTCGAGGATCGGGTTGAAGCCGTCACGATCGGTTTCCAGGCTTCTCAGGGCCTTCTGCACGGACTCCTGGAAGGTGCGGCCGATGGACATAGCCTCGCCGACCGATTTCATCTGCGTGGTCAGCACCGGGTCGGCAGCGGGAAATTTTTCAAAGGCGAAACGCGGAATCTTGGTGACGACGTAGTCGATCGCCGGTTCAAACGAGGCCGGTGTTGCCCCGCCCGTGATATCGTTGCGCAATTCGTCCAGCGTGTAACCCACGGCCAACTTGGCGGCGACCTTGGCGATCGGAAAACCGGTGGCCTTTGAGGCCAGCGCCGACGAGCGCGAAACACGCGGGTTCATCTCGATAATGACCACGCGGCCGTCCTGCGGGTTGACGCCGAATTGAACGTTCGAGCCACCGGTATCGACGCCGATCTTGCGCAGCACGGCAATCGAGGCATCACGCAGCCGCTGGTACTCCTTGTCGGTCAGCGTCTGGGCCGGCGCCACCGTGATCGAGTCCCCGGTGTGCACGCCCATCGGGTCGAAGTTCTCGATCGAGCAGACGATGATGCAGTTGTCCCTGCAGTCGCGCACGACCTCCATCTCGAACTCTTTCCAGCCGAGCACCGATTCCTCGAGCAGCACCTCGGTAGTCGGCGACAGTTCGAGACCGCGCCGCACGATAGCCTCGAATTCTTCGAAGTTGTACGCCACGCCGCCGCCCGAGCCGCCCATCGTGAAGGATGGGCGAATGATGGTCGGGTAGCCGATGGCGGCCTGTTTCTGTATCGCCTCTTCCAGGCTGTGGGCGATGTCGGCGCGCGGCGTATCGAGACCGATTTCGATCATCGCGTTACGGAATTTCTCGCGGTCTTCGGCCATGTCGATGGCTTCGCGCGAAGCCCCGATCATTTCGACGCCGTATTTTTCCAGTACGCCTTCGCGGGCCAGGTCGAGCGCGCAATTCAGTCCGGTCTGCCCGCCCATGGTGGGCAGCAGCACGTCCGGCTTTTCCTTGGCGATGATCTCTTCGACGAAACGCCAGTGGATCGGCTCGATGTAGATCGCGTCCGCCGTCTCGGGGTCGGTCATGATGGTGGCGGGGTTGGAGTTGACCAGGATGACCCGGAACCCTTCTTCACGCAGCGCCTTGCAGGCCTGGGCGCCGGAGTAATCGAACTCGCAGGCCTGTCCGATGACGATCGGACCTGCGCCGATGATCAGTACGCTCTTGATGTCTTCACGTTTGGGCATTCAGTGATACTCGTTCGTTGCCGCCGCGGGGTTCACGCGCAGATACTGTCTATGAAACGGTCAAATACCGGCGCGATATCGTGCGGCCCCGGGCTGGCTTCCGGGTGACCCTGGAAGCCGAAGGCCGGCGCGTCGGTCAGCTCGATGCCTTGCAGCGAATCGTCGAACAGCGATTTGTGCGTCACTCGGACGTTCCCGGGAAGCGACGACTCGTCTACGGCGAAACCGTGGTTCTGGCTGGTGATCATCACCCGGCCGGTTTTCAGGTCCTGCACCGGGTGGTTGGCGCCGTGGTGACCGAATTTCATTTTTTCGGTGCGTGCGCCGGCCGCCAGTCCAAGCAGCTGGTGACCCAGGCAGATACCGAACAGCGGCACCTTCAGTTCGATGAATTTTCGAATCGCTTCGATCGCGTAGTCGCAGGGCTCGGGGTCCCCGGGGCCGTTGGAGAGGAAGATGCCGTCCGGCCCCAGGTCGAGGGCCTCCCGGGCCGGCGTCGTTGCCGGAACGACGGTCACGCTGCAGCCGCGATCCACCAGCATGCGCAGAATGTTGCGTTTCACGCCGAAATCATAGGCCACGACGTGCCGGATCGGGTCATCCGCGGCAAAGGTGCATGTATCGAGGTCCCAGCTGCCCTCGTTCCATTCATAGCGCTCGGCCGTCGTGACTTCCCGTGCCAGGTCCATGCCCTTGATGCCCGGAAAAGCCCCGGCCAGTTGCAGCGCCCGTTCGGGCGTGGCGTCGGCGCCGGTCACGATGGCGCCGCTCTGTGCGCCTTTTTCACGCAGGATACGGGTCAGCCGCCGCGTGTCGATATCCGAGATGGCGACCACGCCGTTGCGTTCCAGGTAATCGGGCAGGCTTTCCGCTGCGCGCCAGCTGCTGTGCAAATCGGGGCAGTCGCGGACGACCAGGCCGGCGGCCGCGTGCAGTGCGGATTCTTCGTCTTCCGGGTTGCAGCCGGTATTGCCGATGTGGGGATAGGTCAGGGTGACGATCTGGCGGGCATACGATGGATCGGTAAGAATTTCCTGGTAACCGGTCATCGCAGTATTGAATACGACCTCACCGCTGGTCTCGCCCGACGCCCCGATACTGCGGCCGTGAAACACGCTGCCGTCCTGCAAAGCCAGCACTGCTCGATCAGTCAAATCCCTTACTCCGGATACGAAAAACGGGAAAGCCCGCTCGCCAGGCTGTTCCCGCTTAGAAAAATAATGACGCTTCGCTTCGTTCTAAGCGTCCAAATTCTATCGAAGCGACACCGGGAACACAATAAACCCGCCTGCTCCGGAGCGCCAATCTGCCCTTCAGGATGTCATGCGGTCAAAGAACTCCTTGACGCCGTCGAGCCACGACTGCGAGCGCGGATTGTGCCGGTCATTGCCTTTGTCGAAGGTGTCGGCGAACTGCCGCAGCAGTTCTTTCTGCTCGCGCGTCAGCTTGACCGGCGTTTCCGTGACCACGCGGCACATCAGGTCGCCCGTGCGATGGCTGCGCACGGATTTCACGCCCTTGCCGCGCAGTCGGAACATCCGCCCGGTCTGCGTCTCGGCCGGGATTTTCAGCTTGACCTGCCCCTCGAGCGTCGGAATTTCCAGCTCACCGCCCAGTGCGGCGAGCGTGAACGGCACCGGTACCTCGCAGTACAGGTCGTCGCCGTCGCGTTCGAAAATCCGGTGCGGCTTGACCCGAACCTCGACGTACAGGTCACCGGGAGGCGCTCCGTTCGCACCGGCCTCGCCCTCGCCCGCCAGCCGGATACGGTCGCCGTTGTCGACGCCCGCCGGAACCTTGACCGAGAGGTTGCGCGTTTCCTGCTTGCGACCCTGGCCGTTGCAGTCGGGACAGGGTTGACTGATCTGCTGGCCGCTGCCCTTGCAGGCCGGGCAGGTCTGCTGGACCGAGAAAATACCCTGCTGCATCCGTACCTGGCCGACGCCGCCGCAGGTGCCGCAGGTCTGCTTTTTGCCGTCCGCGGAACCGCTGCCGTGACAGGTTTTGCACTCGCCCAGCGTCGGCACGCGGATTTCACGGGTTACACCCCTGACTGCTTCCTCCAGGTCGAGATCCATGGAGAAGCGCAGGTCGGAACCGCGCTGGCGCTGTGTTCTGCGGCGCCCGCCGCCGAAAATGTCGCCGAAAATGTCGCCGAAGATGTCGCCGACGTCGCCCTGGAAGCCGCCCGGCCCGCCCGGCCCGGGACCGGGGCCATGGTTTACGCCGGAATGCCCGTACTGGTCGTAGGCGGCGCGCTTCTGAGGATTTTTCAGAACCTCGTAGGCTTCCTTGGCCTGCTTGAATTTCTCCTGTGCGGATTCGTCATCCGGATTACGGTCCGGATGGTATTTCATCGCCAGCCGACGATAAGCCTTTTTCAGCTCCTCGTCGTTCGCCGATTTCGATACGCCCAGTGTCTCGTAGTAGTCCGCTTTAGCCATGCCGGTTCTGTGTTTCTGATTCTGCTGCAGATTTGTGGTTCGCGGTGCGGCAAATCAAGGTCAAGGCCCAATTTCTTCGCCTGCTGAATATGCAGTCGCGAACTGTACC
>JASFSI010000047.1:0-8768 GCA_050114495.1 Lysobacterales bacterium
TGCCCTTGCGCAGGGCGAGTTCGAAAAAGCGTTTGCTGTGATCCTGCATCGCAGATTCCGTTCCTTGAGCCTGGCTGTGCCGGCTATCCGCGCCGGGCAAAAACAGTCCGATTGCTGTTCATCGCAGCTGTCCGGCGCTGCGGGCTCGGGCAGACAGGCGAGTCCCGGTCAATTATGCCAAAAAAGGCCGGGTGATTTTGTTATTCTGGCCGCCGTTCCAGTGCACACCCGGAGAGCCAGGCAGCCATGCGGATCATTTCGCTCAACGCCAACGGTATACGCGCCGCAGCGCGAAAGGGCTTTTTTGAATGGCTGCAGCGCCAGGATGCCGATTTTGTCTGCGTGCAGGAAACCAAGGCTCAGTTGCCGCAACTGGAAGACCCCCGGTTTCACCCGGCGGGTTACCACGTTTACTACCATGACGCGATCCGCAAGGGCTACAGCGGCGTCGCGCTTTACAGCCGTCACGAGCCTGACCGCGTAAAGCACGGATTGGGCTGGCCGGTGATGGACGACGAGGGGCGCTGGCTGCAGGTCGATGTCGGCAACCTCAGCGTCGTGTCGCTTTACCTGCCGTCCGGCTCTGCGAAAGAAGAGCGTCAGCAGGTGAAGTACGAGTGCATGGATTACCTGCGTCCACGCCTGGAAGAATGGGCCCGTTCGGGGCGTGACTGGGTCATCTGCGGGGACTGGAACATCGCCCATCGAAAAATCGATATCAAGAACTGGCGCGGCAACCTGAAGAACTCGGGTTTCCTGCCCGAGGAGCGTGAATGGATGAGTGCGGTCTTCGGCGAAGTGGGCATGGTCGATGCATTCCGCCGGGTCGATCCGCGGGAAGAGCGCTATACCTGGTGGTCGAACCGCGGACGCGCCTGGGACAACAACACGGGTTGGCGAATCGACTACCAGGTCACGACCCCCGGCCTGGCCGACCGTGCGATGTCGGCCGATATCTACCGCGATGAACGGTTTTCGGACCACGCACCGCTGATCATGGACTACGACTACACCCCGGGCAGCAAAGGCTGAGTCGTTGACTTCGCAGCAACGCGACTGGAAGCAGATCCTGTTCAACCGCAGGATGGTGACCTGCGTGTTTCTCGGTTTCACGTCGGGCATGCCGCTGTTCGTGTTGTTCCAACTGATCCCCGCCTGGCTGCGCAGCAGCGGTATTGACCTGGCCACGATCGGCCTGTTCGCGCTCGTTTCGCTGCCGTACACCTGGAAGTTCCTGTGGTCGCCGCTGATGGACCGCTACTGCCCGCCGTTCCTGGGGCGGCGCCGCGGCTGGGCGCTGATCACGCAGCTGGCGCTGCTGGGGGCCATCGGCCTGCTCGGCCATTTCGAACCGGAGCAGTCGCTGGGCGCGATCGTGGTCCTGGTGTTCCTGGTGGCGCTGTTCTCGGCCAGCCAGGACATCGTCATCGACGCCTACCGGCGGGAATTGCTGGACGATGACGAGCTCGGCACCGGTACGTCAATCTTCATCAATGCCTACCGTTTGTCGTCGCTCGTGCCGGGTTCCCTGTCGCTGATCCTGTCCGACCTGCTGCCCTGGACCACGGTCTACTGGATCACGGCTGCATTCATGCTGGTGGGTGTCATGACGTCGCTGGTCGTGCGCGAGGTCAGCAACGACGAACTTGCGCCCCACAGCCTGCGCGAGGCAGTGATCGAACCGTTTCGCGAGTTCTTTCAGCGCGACGGGGTCGGGGCCGGACTGGCGATTCTCGCGTTCATGTTCCTCTACAAGCTGGGCGACAACATGGCCACTGCGCTGGCCACCCCGTTCTACCTCGACATGGGCTTCAGCCGCACCGAGATCGGATCGATCGCCAAGGTTGCGGCGCTCTGGGCTTCCATCGCGGGATCGGTGATCGGCGGGGTGGTGATGCTGAAGCTGAGCATCAACAAATCGCTGTGGATTTTCGGTTTCGTGCAGATGATGACCATACTGGGATTCGCCTGGCTCAGCGTCGTCGGTCATGATCCCTACCTGCTGTTCGCGGTGGTGAGCGCGGAGTATCTCGGCGTGGGCCTGGGAACGGTCGCCCTGACCGCCTACATGGCCCGGGAGACCAGCCGGGCCTTCACGGCGACGCAGTTCGCCCTGTTTACGAGCCTGATCGCCGTGCCGCGAACCTTTGCGAACGCGAGCACGGGTTTCCTGATCGAAGCGATGGGCTATACCGCCTTTTTCCTGTTGTGCACCGCACTTGCCGTGCCGGGCATGCTGATGTTGTTTAAAGCGGCGCCCTGGTCGCGGGACTAACCTTCGTTTTCGTCGGCCGGATCGCTGTCTTCCTCGGCGCTTTCCTTCGAACCTTCAGCAGCGCTGGTTTTCTTGTCCATCTGGCGGGACAGTTCCCACATGTTCGGTGCGGCGCCCTTGTTGCCCTGCTTCTGACCGGGCATGGCTTTGCCGGGCGCTGCCGCCTGTTGCTGATCGGTTTTGGTTGCCGGGGCGGCGTCGTTTGCAGCGACCGGGTCGCCCTCGGGCGCCGATTCGGAGCAGGCGCTGACTGAAATCGCTGCGATCAGCACCAGGCTTGCGAGTAGTTTTTTCATGGGGTTTTCTCCAACCGGCTTTTGCCGATTATTTTGCTAAGACCGCATGCGAGCGATGGGTCTTTCTTTATGGCGACTCTATGACCACACCGGGCCGGCAGGGTTCAGTAGCGCCCGCGCGCTTCGAAGCCGAACGGGATCAGGGCCAGGCGGGTCATTTTCAGGTGCTGAACGGCAATGGGTATGCCGATGATCGTGACACCGAAAAACAGGGCCAGCACGAGGTGGGCCACCGCCAGTTCGAGACCCGGAAGAAGGATCCAGATGATATTCATGACGATCGAGACACAGCCCCCGGGCGGTTCCTTTTCGCGCACTTCCCGGCCAAAGGGTGCTGCGGCGAGCCCCGCCAGTTTGAAGCACTGCACACCGAAGGGAATGCCGATGATCGTGATGCACAGCAACAGCGAGCCGAGCAGGTAACCGATCACGATCAGGAAACCGCCGAAGATCAGCCAGATGATGTTCAAAAGCAGGTTCATGGTTTTATTTTACCTTCGGGCCGATACATTCCATTCTGCTCAGCATACAGCGATGCCGATTCCATGCGGCTCAACTGGGTCAGCATGGGTGCGGCATGCGCCTGGAATTTTTCCAGCAACTCGGCTTTCAGCGGTTCGACCTTGGGCAGCGGAACGGTCCGCGGGTTGCGGTGCACGCCGTTGACCACGAACTCGTAGTGCAGGTGCGGGCCGGTGGCCAGCCCGGTCGAACCGACGGTTCCGATGGTCTGGCCCTGTTTCACTTTCTGTCCCTTCCTGACCATGCGCTTGGTGAAATGCAGGTACTTGGTCACGATACTGCCCGCGTGCTTGATGAACACGTGGTGGCCGTTGCTTTTATCGTAGGCCGAGCGGGTGACCGTGCCGTCGCCCGCCGCGTAAACCGGGGTGCCCGGCGGGGCGCGGTAATCGATGCCTCGGTGAGGGCGCACGGTTTTCAGGACCGGGTGCCGGCGCCGCGGATTGAAATTGGAACTGATGTAGGAAAAATTCAGCGGCGCGCGCAGGAACGCCTTGCGCATGTTGCGGCCGTCCGGAGCGAAATAGTCTGCGACTTCACCATCTTCGAACCACACCGCCTGGAATCGCTCACCCTGGTTGATGAAGGTCGCGGCAAGGATGCGGCCGTCGCGCAGGAATTTGCCCTCCCGGTACAGCTTTTCGTACACCAGCATGAAGCGGTCGCCCTCGCGAATATCGAGCACGAAGTCGATATCCCAGCCGAAGATATTGGCCAGTTGCATGATCATCGCGTCGCTGAGACCGGCGGCCTTTCCCGCAAGGAACAACGACGAGCGGATCACGCCCTCGGTCTCGGTGACCTCGGCGATGATTTCGCGTTCCAGGATGTCTGCCTGTAGACCGCTTTCACGGTTCTCGACGACCAGGTAGCGGGCCTCGTCCAGGGGGTAGCGCATGGCCTCGAGTTCGCCTGCTTCCCCGCGCCGGAACTCGAACACGTCGCCGGGGCGGATTTTCACCAGCCCGGCGGTCTCGTCATTCAAGGCCAGGATGCGGTGCAGCAGCGCGATACTGAAACCTTCCTGCCGGAATATCCCGTCGAGCGTCTGGCCGTTTCGAACGGTCACGGAATCCCAGGGTTCTTCGTCAGGAACTGGCGCCGGAAGCGGATCGGTTTCCTCGCCCGGACCGGGAGCTGTCAGCGTGCGGTCCGGAATGGCCAAATCCATGACCCGGGATTTTTCGATGTCGGGTTCCGTGCCGCTGCGCTCGAATACGCCGATCAGCAGGCCAGCCAGGATCAGGGTCACGCCGAACACGGCCACGCGCCGCCGGGTCAGCAGCGGTTTCCGGCGCTTGATTTGGGCAAAGGCGTCAGCGATGAAACCGGGAAAATCCATGAAGGCATTGGACCGTAAAGCAGCATGCCGGTTCGGGCGGTGCTTACCTTACTTGGAGGCCATGCTTCGGTCAATCGCCGTTCCGCCCGGATTGCCGGTATGGCTTGCGCTCATGGTCAGCGATCCCTGCGGGACTTCCCTCGCATTCCGCCCGCGCACGGGGTCGCTCTGGAGGCACCTCCCTGATGCCTTCAGAGCTCGCTTGGCCATCCGGGCCAATCGACCCCCTGCGCAAGCCGAATACTCGGCGCTTCTAAATCGCCCAAACCATACCGGTAACCCGGGCCGGCCATGCTGGATCGATAGAAGGGGCGGTGCCGGGTAACCCTTTACAGGGATGTATGAGCACAGGGATGTGCGAATCCAAGCGATACAGGGAAGTACGCCTTGCGCGAGCGTTCCCTGGAAGGGGTGCCCGGTATCGCCCCCGTTAGCAGGCGTGTACTGTCGGGCCGAAAAAGGGGGTGGTGGCACGGGAAGCGAGACCTTAAAATGCGGAATCGACTTTTGGACAGAGTTATGAGCGATATTGAACAGGATCTCGCGCTGATCGCCCGGGGTACCGACGAAATAACGAAAATCGAAGAACTCGAGGAGCGGCTGAAGGAAGGCCGACCGTTGCGGATCAAGGTCGGTTTTGACCCGACGGCACCCGACCTGCACATCGGTCACACGGTCATCATCAACAAGATGCGCCAGTTCCAGGACCTGGGCCACACGGTCATATTCCTGATCGGCGACTTTACCGGCATGATCGGTGATCCGACCGGCAAAAGCGCGACGCGCAAGGCATTGACGCCCGAACAGGTCCGGGAAAACGCCGAGACTTACGCCAGCCAGGTGTTCCAGATACTGGACCGTGACAAGACCGAGATCCGTTTCAACTCGGAATGGCTGGGCGAGCTGGGTGCGGAAGGCATGATCCGTCTCGCGGCCAAGTACACGGTCGCACGAATGCTCGAGCGCGACGATTTCAAGAAGCGATTTGCCGACAACCAGCCGATCGCGATTCACGAGTTCCTGTATCCGCTGGCGCAGGGCTACGACTCCGTCGCGCTGGAGTGCGATGTCGAGATGGGCGGCACGGACCAGCTGTTCAACCTGCTCGTCGGCCGTCAGCTCCAGGGCCAATACGGTCAGAAACCGCAGATCATCATCACGCTGCCCCTGCTCGAAGGGCTGGACGGCGTGCAGAAGATGTCGAAGTCCCTGGGCAACTACGTGGGCATTACCGAGGCGCCCGAGGAGATGTTCGGCAAGCTGATGTCGATCTCCGATGACCTCATGTGGCGCTATTTCGACCTGTTGAGCTTCCGCGGCAACGAGGAGCTCGAGCAGCTGAAGGCCGACGTAGCGGGCGGCCGCAATCCGCGTGACGTCAAGTTTTTGCTCTGCGAGGAAATCATCGAGCGCTTTCACGACCGCGAATCGGCCGTGGCGGCCCGCGAGGCCTTCATCGCGCGTTTTCAACAGGGACAGATGCCGGATGATATCCCGGAAAAAATCCTCGACACCGGCGGCGCAGGCATTGGCCTGGCTGCCGCCCTGACGGAGTGCGGCCTGACGGCCAGCAACTCCGAGGCGTTCCGGATGATTCAGCAGGGCGCGGTGAAGATCGACGGCGAACGGGTCGCGGACCGTCGCATGCACCTCGACCCCGGTTTTGCCGGCATCCTGCAGGTGGGCAAACGCAAATTCAGCAAGGCGACGGTTGAGTGAAGCGACTGTCGGACATCGACTGGGATAACTGGAAGGCAAAGGACCCGGCGACGCTGGTGTTCGTATTTCGTGACGACGAGGTGCTGCTGATCAACAAGAAGCGGGGTCTCGGCAAAGGCAAGGTCAATGGCCCGGGCGGCAAGGTCGATCCCGGTGAGTCACCGGAACAGTCCGCGGTACGCGAGTGCCGCGAAGAGCTGTGTATCGAGGTAAACAGTCTCGAATACTGCGGGGAGCACCGTTTCCAGTTTACCGATGGCTACTCGATCCACGTCTGGGTCTACCGTACGCGGGACTTCGACGGCGTACCCACGGAAACCGCGGAAGCCGAACCCCGGTGGACGCCGATCGACGAGATTCCCTTCGATCTCATGTGGGAAGACGACCGGCACTGGCTGCCCATGCTGATTCGCGGTGAAAAATTCCAGACGCGCTGGATCTTCGACGGCGACCGCATGCTGGATCATCACATAGAACCGGCCGGGCAAACCGAGTCCTGGGCCGGGGGAGCAAAGATATGAACAAAGGGTTCAGGCAGCTGCTCGTGTTTGTCACAGCGGCCGCTGCTGTTTTCGCCGCTTCGGCTTCGTCAGCAGATGAAGACCACGCAGAGGCTGCGCGGGAACTGGCGCGAAATGCCATGATCGTCGACACGCACATCGACGCGCCGTATCGCATCAAGATGCGCTGGGAAGATCTCAGCGCCAGGACGGAGAATGGCGAGTTCGACTGGATGCGGGCCCGCGAGGGCGGTCTCGACACGCCCTTCCTGGTGGTTTACACGCCGCCCCGGACGGAGGAAGAGGGTACCAGCTTCCAGGTGGCAAACACCCTGTTCGATCACATCGAGGCCCTGGCAGGTCGCGCGCCCGAAAAGTTCGCCCTGGTGCGCACCGCCGCGGAAGCAGAGCAAGCTTTCAAGGATGGCAAGATCGGCCTGGCCATCGGCATGGAGAACGGTTCACCGCTGGAAGGCAAGCTGGAAAACGTCGCCTATTTCAAAGAGCGCGGCGCCAGCTACATGAGCCTGGCCCACGGCAAGGCGAACCACCTGTCCGACTCGTCCTACGACGATGAGCGCCGCTGGCATGGCCTGAGCGATTTCGGCAAGCAGGTCATCGCCGAGATGAACCGCGTCGGCATGATGGTGGACCTGTCCCACCTTTCAGATGAGGCAGCGTGGGATGCATTGAACCTGTCGAAGGCGCCGGTGATTGCCTCGCATTCCTCCGCAAGGCATTTCACGCCCGGATTCGAGCGCAACATCAGTGATGAGCTGATCAAGGCAGTCGCCGATGGCGGCGGCGTCATCCAGATCAATTTCGGCTCCAGCTTCATCAAGCAGGAGGCGCAGCAGTGGTTCGACGACATGGGAACAGCCCGCGAGGCCTGGATGGAGCAGAACGGTATCGACGAACACGATCCCAGGCGCTGGGAGTTCAGCGGGCTGTACCGCGAAGATCATCCCTTCCCCTATGCTGACCTCGATGACGTCGTGGCGCACTTCAAATATGTCATCGACCTGGTCGGGGTCGAGCACGTCGGCATCGGTTCCGATTTTGACGGTGTCGGCGACAGCCTGCCGGAAGGGCTCAAGGACGTGTCGGGCTACCCGAACCTGATCGAGCGTTTGCTGGCGCTGGGGCTTTCCGATGACGAGGTCAAGAGCATCATGGGCGGCAACCTGCTGCGGGTTTGGCAGGCCAATATCGACTTCGCAAAGGCGGCTGCAGACGGCTGATCAGACGCTGCCTTCCGGGGCGGTCAGGCCGGCGATCAGTTCGTCTTTTTCGCGCCAGACCTGGTTGATCCAGTTCTCGAGCTCGTTCCGGATAGTGCGGTCCGTGCGGAAATTCCTGCCCAGCAGGTGCTTGGGTATCTCGAGTTCCCGTACCTTGATGATGATTTCCGGCACTTTTCCCGTCAGCAGGTCCCAGAAGCTCGGCGCGCTTTTGCCTTCGAAACTGCCCGGGTAGACGATGGTGACGTCCATCATCGACTGCAGGCGGTCTCCGAGCGCGTAGAGCACCACGCCGATACCGCCGACCTTTGGCTTGAGCAGCTTGCGGTAGGGGCTGGCTGTTTCGTCCCGTTTTTCCGGTGAAAACCGCGTGCCCTCGGGAAAACTCATCATCGCGAACGGGAATTCGCGCAGCTTGTCGCAGGCGATGCGGGCGGTTTCGAGGTCTTTTCCCACCAGTTTCGGGTTTTTGCGAATTTCCTCACGGCTGTGCCGGCGCATGAAAGGGAAGTCGAGCGCCCACCAGGCAAAACCCAGCACCGGCAGGTAAATCAGCTGACGCTTGATGAAAAAAGACAGCATCGGCAGACGCCGGTTGAACGTCTTCTGCAATGCCAGGATGTCGATCCAGGTCTGGTGGTTGCAGGCAACCAGGTAGCCGCCTTTGCGATGCACTGCGTCGGGAAGGTCGATATCCCAGCGCGTGCCGCGGTAGAGTGAAATCACAAGATTGTTCAGCGAAATCCAGGTCTCCACGACGCGGACCATCTGCTTGCGAAAGAAATCGCGAACGCGGCGCGTGGGCGACAGCAACTTGCCGACCGCCAGCAGGGTCAGGGGGACCATCATCAGCAGCGTGTAGAGGATGACCGC
>JASFSI010000048.1:0-8699 GCA_050114495.1 Lysobacterales bacterium
ACCGGTCGCGGCGCCGGGAAATGGCGAGATCGCTGTCGGGTGGTTGTGGGTTTCGACCTTGATCTGGAACGGCATCGTCTCGGTGGTCCAGCCGTAGGCTTTCGTTTCGGGGTCGACCATGAAACGGCTGCCTTCCGGCCCGGCGATCACCGCGGAATTGTCGTGGTACGCCGAGAGCACCCCGTCGGGCGAGCAGGCATGCGTGTTGCGGATCATGCCGAACAGGGAGTGCTCCATCGCCTCGCCGTCGATCGTCCAGTCGGCATTGAAAATCTTGTGACGGCAGTGTTCCGAGTTGGCCTGCGCGAACATCATCAGTTCGGCGTCCGTCGGGTCGCGACCCATGCCCTGGAACGCATCGACCAGGTAGTCGATTTCATCTGCAGAGATGGCCAGGTCCATTTCGCGGTTTGCCCGTTCCAGGGCGGCCCTGCCCTGTTCGAGCACCGGCACGCTCAGCAGCGGGCGCGGATCGTTGTGAGCGAACAGCCCGAATGCATCCTCGAGCCGCGTGAGCACCGACTGGGTCATCCGGTCGTGCAGCAGGGGACCGGCAGCGGCAAGGGACGTCCCGTTCAGGCCGGCGAGGCGGAACGCGGTGCCCCGTTCGATACGCGTCACGGTTTCAAGGCCGCAGTGGTGGGCGATGTCCGTGGCTTTGGTGGACCAGGGCGACTGTGTGCCCATGCGCGGCACCACCAGGAGCAAGCCCCCGGGTTCCAGCCCGTCGACCCGGTCGCCCTGCAGCAGGCGCTCCAGGACGCGGATATCGTTTTCGGCCAGCACTTGAGCGGACTCTGCCAGGTACACGTGGCGCGCCTCGACGGAACACCCGGCACCGGTGACGCGCTCGATCAGGCGCTGCAGCTTGCGTTTACGAAAATCGGAAAGGGCAAATCCGCCAAGCAGGCAGGTAAACTCGGACAAGACAATACTCCCCGGTTTTTAAAACTGCGGCGGGCCGTAGACGCTCGCCGCTTCGTCTGACGCTATTCTAACGCACTGGCGCCCGCGTCGGCGGGCGCGGCGAATCACTCGTCAGCTTCTGTGTTTGCGATACGGTCCAGGCGCTGCCGCAACTGTGCCGGGGGCACGTATCCGGGAATCAGCTGGCCGTTCGCCGTCAACAGGGCCGGCGTTCCGGTCACGCCCATCTCGACACCCAGGCGGTACTGGTCCGCTACCGGATTTTCGCATTGCGCAGGCTCCATTTCCTGGCCCGCCTTGGCGCTGGTCATCGCGGCCTGCTGGTCATCAGCACACCATACCGATACCGCTTTTTCGAAGGAACGTGATCCGACACCGGCGCGCGGAAAGGCCATGTAGCGAATGGAAATGCCTTCCTCGTTGTACGCCGGAACCTGTTCGTGCAGCTTGCGGCAGTAACCGCAATCGATATCGGTGAACACGGTCAGTTCGTAGTCGGGTTCTTTCGGTGCAAAAACGATCTGCTGGGTGGGATCGATGTCGCCCATCAGTTCCTTGCGGATGTCCGACTTGGCGCCCTCGGTCAGGTCTTCCCGTGTATCCATGTCGATTACGCGACCCTGGATCAGGTACTTGCCGTCCGAAGTCGCGTAAACGATGTCGCCCTGGATCTGGACCATGAGAACACCCGCGATCGGCGTCTCGGAGATCGCAATGTCTTTCGCGTTGGGTGCCAGCGCGCGAATACGCTCTTCTACCGCGCCGAAGTCGTCTTCTGCGGCAGCGGGTGCGGAAATCGCGAGCAGCAGAACCAGTATTCCAAATACGTAGTGCCTCATGGCAAGCCTCTTGTGTTCGTTCCAATCAAAAAGGCGCCGGGGGCGCCTTCCAGCATTCTCCCAGACCACGTATCGGATAAAACGTTCAACCGCGGGGGTGATGCTTGTTGTGTAATTGTTTCAAACCCTCGCGGGCGATGTGAGTATATATCTGCGTGGTGGAAAGGTCACTATGTCCGAGCAGCAGCTGCACCACCCTCAGGTCCGCACCGTGGTTGAGCAGGTGGGTGGCGAAGGAGTGCCTCAGCATGTGCGGGGACACGTCACGGGTGATTCCCGCGCGTTCAGCGTACTTGCGCACCGCGTACCAGAACGCCTGCCGGGTCATTCCGCTGCGCCGTGCGGTGACGAACAGCTTCGAACAGCCGGCACCCTTGAGCAGGTCGGGGCGCGCATGGTCCAGGTAGCGCTGCAGCCAGTCGGCGGCGACCTCCCCCAGCGGCACCAACCGCTCCTTGGCGCCCTTGCCGAACACGCGCACGGCGCCCTGGTTCAGGTTCACGCCGGCCACGTCCATCTCCACCAGCTCACTGACCCGCAGCCCGGTCGCATACATCAGTTCCAGCATGGTGCGGTCGCGCAAACCGAGCGGGGTCTCGACATCCGGCGCGTTCAGCAGCCCTTCCACCTGCTCTTCGCTGAGCGCCTTGGGCAGACCACGGCCGAGCTTCGGGCTGTCGATCAGCGCCGAGGGGTCGGCCTGGATCCGTCCCTCGCGCAAAGCCCAGCGGTAGAACTGGCGCATGCCGGAAAGATAACGGGAAAGCGATCGCGGACTGCGCCCCGTCGCCACCTGCGAAGCAAGGTAAGCCAGCAGGTCCTCGCGGCCGGCCGACAGCAGGTCGATGGAGCGGCCGTCGAGAAACTGCTGCAGGCGCTGCAGGTCGTAGCGGTAACTGGCAAGGGTGTTTTCGCTCAGTCCGCGCTCGGCCCAGGCGGCGTCCAGGAACAACTCGATGGCAGCCTGGTTTTTTTCGGACATGGTCACGGTTCTACTCGGGGTTTCCGGCTTGGCGGCAAGTCTTGCTATTCACAGAATAACCGACTCGCTTGTTGGACATGAACTTAAGCAACCTAAGTAAGCCCTGTACCTGGTTTTCGGGGACGCTCGAGCGCATCCTTGCGTCGCTTCGGGAAAAACATCCTGTTTTTCAGACCCCGCAAACCAGGTACAGGACTTCCTATCTTGACCCACCCGCCAACACGATACGGGGCAGGCGTCGCGAGTGAACAACCCCCTGACGGGGTGTATGAGAACAGGAAGTTCTCATCCGAGCGACACAGGGATGTGCCCGCAAGGGAGCGTCCCCGGAACGGGGGTTGTCAAAAGCGACGCCGTCATAGTGACTCTCTGATGGTGGATAATGTTGCCTTCACCTGGTTGATCCCACTTGTACCGATGACTGAAAGCACCACCGAGACCGTCGAAACAGACTTTGAGCCCTGCGGCCTGGGCCGGCGCCTGCTGGCGATGCTCTACGATGCACTGATCCTGGTTGCGCTGCTGCTGCTCGCGACCGCGCTGGCGCTGTTGGCCGGATCCGGCGCGGTAACGGCGGGCCGCGATCCCTTCTTCACGCTGTACCTGGTCCTGGTTTGGTTCCTCTACCTGGCCGTGTGCTGGCGCCTCGGAATGACCGTCGGAATGCGCGCCTGGCGGGTTCACATTGTCAGCTCAGAAGGCGGGAAGCCGGGCTGGGCAGCGTGCCTCGTTCGCTTCGGGGTGTCCCTGCTTTCGGCTGCCCCGGCCGGCCTCGGGTTCTGGTGGTCCCTGTTCGACCCCGGGCGCAGGGCCTGGCACGATATCGCCAGCGGCACTTACCTCGTCCGGCGCTAGACCGAGCGCCTCAACGCCAGCACCGCGACCATCGCCAGCAACAGGATCGGGATGGACATCATCAAAGCCGGCGGCAGGTCGTAAACGCTGGTCATTTTCAGGAAGGTACGGTTCACGATCATGAACAGGCCACCGACCGACATGCCGATAAATAGCCGCAAACCCAGGGTCTGGCTGCGCGCCTGCGCGAAAACGAACGGCATACCCGCCATTACCAACGCGATCACGGTGAACGGAAAGAGCACTTTGTCCCAAAAGGCCGTCCGGTAAACCCGGTCATCGAGCTCGTTTTCACCGAGGTAGTCCATGTACTCCCACAGCGAGCGGATCGAGAGCAGGCTGGGACGGGAAACGGCCGAGTCCAGCAGCTGGGGACGTACCTCGGTGGACCAGGCCTCGCTGTCGCGATGCGAAGAAATGACTCCTTCGGGGGTAATAGCGACGTGGTTGACGTCTTTCAACATCCAGAACGTGCCGTCGTGCGTCGCGGTTCCGGCGCGCGTAATCTCCGCGAGCCCCTCATCCCCGAATCGGTACACGACGACATTCTGGAACGTGATGGACTGCTCTCCGCGGTCGGCGCTGAGGATCGGACGCTGGATGTTGACCATGTCGTTGCCGTCACGCATCCACATGCCGCGCGCCCCCCCGATGATGAACGTGCCGACGATCTCGCTCAGCCGAAACGCCCTGGCCTGCTGCTCGGCTGCCGGAGCGACCCATTCACCCATAACCATCACCGGCACCGTTACCAGCATGGTACCGGCGAGTGCCGCCAGGCTCAGGCGCAGGCGCGAAATGCCCGAGGTGCGGAAAGCGACCAGCTCGTTGGCCGCGGCCAGCCCGCCGACACCGACGAGCGCTCCGAGCAGGGCGGAAACCGGAAAAACCTGGTAAGCCATACGAGGAATGGTCAGCACCACGAACCAGAGCGCGTCGACAACGCCGTAATCGGCCCGTACCTCGCGCAGTTCGTCCAGCAGGTTGAACACGACGAACAGGACAGTGAGCCCGAGCCACACACCCAGTATGCCGAGGACGGCCGCAAGTCCTACATACCGGTCGACCAGCTTGATCATCAGCCCTTTCCTACCATGCGGCCCTGGCGGTTGAGCCAGACGAGCGAAATCAGCAGAACCAGGGCGTGGACCCACCAGATACCCAGAACCGGGGGTATCTCACCGCCGGCAACCCCGTTTCGACTCATGTAGATGACGTTGGCGTACACGGCATAGGCCAGGATTCCGAGTATGGCCCTGCCGCTGCGTCCCTCGCGCGGCGCCGAGTGCGACAGCGGAATGGCGAGAAGGCCGAGCACAATGGCGGCCAGCGCCGGCGAGATGCGCCACTGGAACTCGGCGATTTCCTCTGGATCTGTCGAGTTGAGAATATCGATGCTGCTCCTGACCGCGAGATCCACTTTCTTTTTGCGCTTGAGTTCCGGTTCCGGAAGCCTGAGGTCATTGCGCTCAAAGCTCATCACGCCGAAATCCAGGCTGTTCGCGCCACCCTCGGTGATCTGTCCGTTTTCGAGCGACAGGAAGCGCTGGCCCTTTTCGCGGTCGAGCCAGTAGTAACCGGTGTCGGCGACCCACACCTGTTCCCGGTCGCCGTTACGCTGCTGGATGAACACCTCGCTCAGCGTGCGGCCGTCCGCACCCACTCCGGCGACGTACAGCACCAGGTCACCGCCCTGGAGGACATGAAACTGGCCGGTTTGCAGCCCCCACTCGGCCGCATTGCGAAAGGCGTCTTCCAGTTTCT
Source organism: Lysobacterales bacterium (assembly GCA_050114495.1). Lineage (GTDB taxonomy): Bacteria > Pseudomonadota > Gammaproteobacteria > Xanthomonadales > SZUA-36 > JABDPF01. Next base: position 5,368 of record JASFSI010000048.1, read on the forward strand.
GCTGTGCCGTGCCGGAAGCCGCCGGGGTCACGTAAAGAGCCAGCAACAGCAAGACCGCGGAAACGGGAAGCAGCAGGCTGAACAGGGGGCGCAGCATCATTCTCCAGTGAAAACCGCTGGAGCGCATGACGGACATTTCCTGGTCGCGGTACAGCCGGCCCAGGCCCCAGATGACCGCGATAAAAACCGCTAGCGGAAGAACGGTTACGAGCACCTGCGGCATCTTGAGAGCGATCAGGACCCAGAGCAAAGACGACGGTACGCGGCCGCCGGCGATGTCATTGAGCAGTTCGCCAAGCGAAATTCCGACCATCACGATCAGCAGCACGACCGTGACCGCCAGGAGTGTCTGGAACCACTCTCGCAAGATGTATTTCTGCAGGATAATCAACTTTCGATCAACGCACCCTTCGGCAAGGCGCCCAGTTTACCAGCGTTTTCTTGTAGAATGATCCGCTTGCGTTTAACCCCCGGAATCAGCCCGGGGCGGGCACACTATCAGAACAAGGGAATAACAGATGAAATTGCTTTTGGACAACACGGCTTCGGTTTGCGAAACGGCCACGGAATGCCTGGTCATTCCGGTTTATGAAGATGGCCTCGACAAAGGCAGCGCAGCGGCCGTCGACGAGGCCTCCGGGGGGCAGCTGGGCGCAATGCTCAAAAACGGTGACGTCCCCGCCAAGGTGGGCAAAACCACACTGTTGCACCGCTTCACCGGAGTGGCTGCCGACCGCGTGCTGGTCGTTGGCATGGGCAAAAAAGAAAAACTGACGACGGCGCGCTTTCACCGCGCCTGTCTCGCGGCCGGCAAGGTGCTCCGTGACGCACCCTTGCGGCATTGCCTGGTGTGCCTGCACGAGGCGGAAATCGAGGGCGCCAGCCAGCACGAAGCGCTGCGCCAGGCCGCCATGGCCGTGCACGGCGGCAATTACCTGTACACCGTGACCAAGCAGCTGAAGGACGACTCGCCGGCACCGCTGGAATCGGCCACTTTCCGGGGCGGCCCGGAGCTGCAGCCGGCTCTCGATGAAGGCGCTGCTTTCGCGGCCGGGTTCGAAAAAGCGAAAATGCTCGGCGACCTGCCGCCCAACATCTGCACGCCGACCTACCTCGCCCACGAGGCTGAAAAGATCAAGCGAGCCTACGACAACGTTGAACTCGACGTGCTCGAGGAGAGCACCATGGCCGAACTGGGCATGGACGCGCTGCTCGGCGTCTCGCGTGGCAGCGCAAACGCGGCCAAGCTGATCGTGCTCCGTTACGAAGGCGCCGAGGAAGACCGCGCGCCGATCGCGCTGGTCGGCAAGGGCATCACCTTTGATTCCGGCGGGCTCTCGCTCAAGAGCGGCGAGAACATGATGCAGATGAAGTACGACATGTGCGGCGCGGCCGGCGTAATCGGCGCCTTCGTGACCTGCGCACAGCTGCAGCTGCCGATCAACGTGATCTGCGTCGTGGCCGCGGTGGAAAACATGCCGGATGGCGACGCCTACCGCCCGGGTGACGTGCTGACCAGCATGTCGGGCAAGACCATCGAAGTACTGAATACCGACGCCGAGGGCCGGCTGGTGCTGTGCGATGCGATCACTTACTGCGAACGTTTCAAACCCGAGTTCGTGATCGACGTGGCGACCCTGACCGGCGCCTGCGTCGTGGCGCTCGGTCACCACGCCAGCGGCCTGATGAGCAACGACGACGAACTTGCCGACGCCCTGCTGCGCGCCGGCGACACCGTGGCCGACCGCGCCTGGCGGCTTCCGATCTGGGAAGAATACCAGTCCCAACTCGACACGCCCTTTGCGGACATGAAAAATATCGGCGGCATGCCGGCGGGCGTGCTGACCGCGGGCTGTTTCCTGGCACGTTTCGCAGAAGACCTGCGCTGGGCGCATATCGACGTCGCCGGCTCGGCCTGGAAATGGGGCGGAAACGACGGAGCCTCCGGGCGGCCCGCGGGGCTGCTCGGGCAGTTCCTCATCGACCAGGCGGGCGATGGCTGATCACTGCCAGGTGGATTTTTACGTACTCACCCGGCCGACCCAGTCGCCGGGTGAGCTGACCTGCATGCTGGCGATGATGGCGTGGGAACAGGGGCACCGCGTATTCGTGCGCACCGAGGGTGAAGACGAGGCCCGCGCACTCGACCAGCAGATGTGGGACGTTCCACCGGGCCGCTTTCTGCCGCACGGGCTGGAGGAAGACGATGCGCCCGTGTGCATCGCGACGCGCAGCAGCGGCATACCGGAAAACCGCGACCTCGTGATCAACCTCTGCACCGAGGCCGTGCCCGACCCGGAACGTTTTCGCCGCCTGCTGGAGATCGTTCCGGCGAACAGCAATCAGCGCACCGCGTCACGCGAGAAGTTCAAAACCTACCGGGACCGCGGGCTGCGCCCCGCTACCCACCAGATGTGAGCGAAATGGACAAAAGCTACGACCCCCACGCGATCGAGCCGGGCATTTACCGGAACTGGGAAGAAAAAGGATGGTTCGAGCCTTCGGGCGAGGGCGAAACCTACTGCATCATGCTGCCGCCGCCGAACGTCACCGGCAGCCTGCACATGGGGCACGCCTTCCAGGACACGATCATGGATGCGCTGACGCGCTGGCAGCGCATGAAGGGCGCCGACACGCTGTGGCAGCCCGGCACCGACCACGCCGGTATCGCGACGCAGATGGTGGTCGAACGCAAGCTGCTCTCCGAGGGCACCTCGCGGCACGATCTCGGACGCAAAAAGTTCATCGACGCGGTGTGGGAATGGAAAGAGCACTCCGGCGACCGCATCGGCGTGCAGATGCGCCGCCTCGGCACCTCGGTGGACTGGTCGCGCCACCGCTTCACGATGGACGAAGATCTGTCCAAGGCCGTGCGGCGGGAATTCGTTTCGCTGCACGAGGAAGGCCTGATCTACCGGGGTAAACGGCTGGTCAACTGGGACCCCGTGCTGCACACGGCCCTGTCCGACCTCGAAGTCGTGTCGGCGGAAGAGAAAGGCAGCATGTGGCATTTCCGCTACCCGAGAACCGACGGCAAGGGCCACATGGTGATCGCCACCACGCGCCCCGAGACCATGCTCGGAGACAGCGCGCTCGCGGTGCACCCGCAGGACGAGCGCTACGCCGAACTGGTCGGGCTGAACGTCGAATTGCCGCTGACCGGACGCACCATACCCATCATCGCCGACGACTACGTGGACCCCGAGTTCGGATCCGGCTGCGTCAAGATCACGCCGGCGCACGATTTCAACGACTACGAGATCGGCAAGCGCCACGACCTTGAAATCATCAACATTCTCGACGACGACGCCCGGATCAACGACACCGCGCCG
>JASFSI010000049.1:0-8588 GCA_050114495.1 Lysobacterales bacterium
CGGCTTGCCGCGCTTGGCCGCCACCGACTCGGGGCTCTGCATCGCCTGCAGACCCTTGATCGTGGCGCGAACCAGGTTGATGGGGTTGTTGGAACCGACACTCTTGGCCAGTACGTTGCGCACGCCAACCGTTTCCAGCACGGCACGCATCGCGCCGCCGGCGATGACGCCGGTACCCTCGGATGCGGGCTGCATGTAAATGCGGGAGCCGGCATGGCTGCTCTTCACCGCGTGCCACAGCGTACCGTCACGCAGCGAGATATCGACCATGTTGCGGCGGGCTTTTTCCATCGACTTCTGGATGGCTACCGGCACTTCGCGCGCCTTGCCGTAACCGAAACCGATCTTGCCATTACCGTCGCCGACCACGCTCAGGGCCGTGAAACCGAAGATCCGGCCACCCTTGACCACCTTGGCCACACGATTGACGGCTACCAGTTTTTCGAGCAGGCCGTCGCCTGTGTCTTTGTCCATTTTCGCCATGATGCTTACCTGTCTTTAGAATTTCAGCCCGACTTCGCGAGCAGCGTCGGCCAGTTCCTTCACTCGGCCGTGGTACTGAAAACCGGAACGGTCGAAAGCGACTTCCTTCACGCCTGCTTCGACTGCGCGCTCGGCCACGAATTTTCCAACCGCAGCCGCGGCCTCCTTGTTGGAGGTGCTTTTCAGGCCCTCGCGGACCTCGCTCTGCACGGTCGACGCCGCGGCCATCACGTCACCGGTCTCGGAGTTGATGACCTGCGCGTAGATGTGCTGACCGCTGCGGTGCACCGTCAGCCGGGGCTTGCCCTGGCGACGGATCTGGGCGCGGGCCTTGCGGGCCCGGCGCAGGCGTGCTGCCTTTTTCTTTTGCATTTCAGATTCCTCGTAATCTTGGTGACCGCTGAAAGCCTGTCATCAGGCCTTCTTGGCCTCCTTCCGCACAACGCGCTCGTCCGCATAACGGACACCCTTGCCCTTGTAGGGCTCCGGCGGCCGGAAAGCGCGGATTTCCGAAGCGACCTGGCCGACTTGCTGCTTGTCGCAGCCCTTGACCACGACCTCGGTCTGGCTCGGCGCCTCGATTGTCACGCCTTCCGGAGCGGTGTACTCGATCGGATGCGAATAGCCCAGCGCCAGGGTGAGCTTGCTGCCCTGGACCTGTGCTCGATAGCCCACGCCTACCAGCGTCAGCTTTTTCTCAAAACCGTCGGACACGCCGACGACCATGTTGTTGACCAGCGACCGCATCGTTCCGGCCATCGGGATGTCCGAATCCTTGGCCGGCTTGACGGTCAGCGTCTTGTCTTCCTGCTCCAGGCTGACGTTCGGGTGCAGCGACTGCACCAGGTTGCCCTTCGGGCCCTTGACGCTGACTTCGCCGCCGGCGATTTTCACTTCGACGCCTGAAGGCAGCTCGATGGGCGCTTTTGCTATACGCGACATAATTCTTCTCCCGGTCCCGTGCGCGTTACGTCACGACGCACAGGACTTCACCGCCGTGGCCGGCCGCGCGGGCCTGGGCGTCAGTCATGATTCCGTTGGACGTGCTGATCACCGCGATACCGAGACCGTTCTGGATCTTCGGCAGATCGTCCTTGCCGCGGTACTGGCGCAGGCCGGGACGGCTCACGCGCTTCATCGTCTCGATGACGCCGTGGCCCTGAACGTACTTGAGCGTAATCTCAAGCGCGGGCTTGCCGTCGATTTCCGACTCGCGGTAGTCGTTGATGTAGCCTTCGTTTTTCAGCACGCTGGCAATACCGGTCTTCACCTTGGAAGCCGGGATGAGTACCGTCGCTTTCTGCACCGCCTGGGCGTTGCGAATACGCGTCAGCATGTCAGAGATGGGATCGCTCATGCTCATGTCTAATTCCTCTTTACCAACTGGCCTTGCGAAGGCCGGGCACATCACCACGCATGGCGGCTTCACGCAGCTTGTTGCGGCCGAGGCCGAACTTGCGATAAAAGCCCCGCGGACGGCCGGAAATGGCGCAGCGGTTGCGCTGGCGCACCGGGCTCGAGTCACGCGGCAGCTTCTGCAGGCGGAACATGGCGTCCTGCCGCTCTTCAAAGCTCGCGTCGGGGTTGGAAACAATCGCCTTCAGTTCGGCACGCTTGCTGGCGTACTTCGCTACCAGTTTTGTGCGCTTCTTCTCGCGGTTGACCATAGATACTTTAGCCATCGTGAATCCTTTACTTTTCTCTGAACGGGAAGTTGAAGGCCTTCAACAGAGCCCGTGCTTCGTCGTCGGTCTTGGCCGTGGTGGTGATCGTGATGTCCATGCCGCGGATCGCGTCGATCTTGTCGAAGTCGATCTCCGGGAACATGATCTGCTCTTTCACGCCCATGCTGAAATTACCGCGCCCATCGAAGGACTTGCGGTTCAGGCCGCGGAAGTCGCGAATACGCGGGATCGCGATGTTGACCAGGCGATCGAGAAACTCGTACATGCGCTCGCGGCGCAGCGTGACCTTGCAACCGACCGGCCAGCCATCGCGGATCTTGAAGCTCGCGACCGACTTGCGGGCCAGGTTGACCACCGGCTTCTGGCCGGAAATCGCGGTCATGTCGCCCACGGCGCGGTCCATCACCTTCTTGTCGCCTACCGCCTCACCGACACCCATGTTCAGGGTGATCTTGGTGATCTTCGGCACTTCCATGACGTTTTTGTAGCTGAACTGCTTGGTCAGTTCAGGCACCACCGTCTCTTTGTAATACGTCTGCAGTCTGGACATCTGACTTTCCTTAAATATCCACGGCTTCGCCGGTGGACGTGAAAATGCGAACCTTGCGGCCGTCTTCCAGCGTCTTGAACGACACGCGGTCACCCTTTCCGGTGCCCGGGTTGTACAGCATCACGTTCGACTGGTGAATCGGAGATTCTTTTTCGATGATGCCACCCTGCACGTTCAGGGACGGATTGGGTTTCTGGTGCTTCTTGATCATGTTCACGTTTTCCACCATCAGCTTTTCACCGATGACGCGCAGAACGTGTCCGCGCTGGCCCTTGCTGCGGCCGGTGGTTACGATCACTTCGTCGCCTTTGCGAATTCGTTTCATTTTCCTGTTCCTTCGCTTACAGCACTTCGGGCGCGAGCGACACGATCTTCATGAACTTCTCGCCACGAAGCTCGCGCGTCACGGGGCCGAAAATACGGGTGCCGATCGGCTCGTGCTTGTTATCCAGAAGAACGGCTGCGTTACCGTCGAAACGGATCAACGATCCGTCCGGACGCCGCACGCCGGAACGGGTGCGCACGACCACGGCGTTGTAAACCTCGCCTTTCTTCACCTTGCCCCGCGGAATCGCCTCTTTGACGGTGACCTTGATCACGTCACCGATCCGGGCGTACCGGCGCTTGGAGCCACCCAGCACCTTGATGCACTGGATCTGGCGCGCGCCGCTGTTGTCCGCGGCTGAAAGCATGCTTTGCATCTGAATCATGTTCGATGTCCTCTGCCAGGAGTCCCTGAAGGCCGATGCCTTACTGGGCGCGCTCCAAAATCTCAACCACCCGCCAGCTCTTCGTCTTGGAGATCGGGCGGCACTCGGAAATGCGGACCAGGTCGCCCTCGCCGCAGCTGTTTTCCTCGTCATGCGCATGCACTTTCGTGGAGCGCTTGATGTACTTGCCGTACAGCGGGTGCTTTACCTGGCGCTCGAGCAGCACGGTCACCGTCTTGTCAGCCTTGCTGCTGACGACGCGGCCGGTCTTCGCGCGCACTACGTTTTCGGTCGTACTCATGACGTTTCACCTTTCTTCTCGTTCAGGACGGTCCTGACCCGAGCGATATCACGGCGCACACGGCGCAGTTCATGCGGCGCGGCCAGCTGGCCGATACCGCGTTGCATTCTCAGGTTGAACTGCTCGCGCAAAAGCCCGGTGAGCTCCTCGCGCAGTTCGACTTCGTTCTTTTTTCTCAGATCTTGCGCATTCATCACAGCACGGACCTCTTCACGAAGGCGGTCTTGACAGCCAGCTTGGCGGCGGCCAGGCGAAACGCCTCGCGCGCCTGGTCCTCGGTCACACCCTGGATTTCGTACAGGACGCGACCCGGCTGGATCGGAGCCACCCAGTATTCAACGTTACCCTTGCCCTTGCCCATTCGGACTTCGACCGGCTTCTTGGTAACCGGCTTGTCCGGAAAGACACGGATCCACAGCTTGCCGCCACGTTTCACGTAGCGGGTAATGGCGCGACGGGCCGCCTCGATCTGGCGGGCGGTAATGAAACCGCGGGTCGTCGCCTTGAGGCCGTACTCGCCGAAGCTGACGCGGTTACCGACCTGCGCCAGGCCCCGGTTGCGGCCCTTCTGCTGCTTTCTGAATTTTGTTCGCTTTGGTTGCAGCATCGTTATGTCTCCTAGCTCGCAGCCTTCTGGTTGCGCTTGTTCTCGCCCTCTGAACCGTACAGGTTGAAGACTTCGCCCTTGTAAACCCAGACCTTGACGCCGAGCACACCATAGGTGGTCCGCGCCTCGTAGGTACCGTAGTCGACGTCGGCGCGCAGCGTGTGCAGTGGCACCTGGCCCTCGCGGTACCACTCGCTGCGGGCGATATCGGCGCCGTTCAGGCGGCCGGACACGGAAACCTTGATGCCCAGTGCACCCAGGCGCATCGCGTTGCCGACGGCGCGCTTCATCGCGCGGCGGAACATGATGCGGCGCTCGAGCTGCTGGGCGATGCCTTCTGCAACCAGCTTGGCGTCCAGCTCCGGCTTGCGAACCTCGGCGACCGTGATGTGGGTCGGAACACCCATCAGGGCGCTGACGTCCCGGCGCAGACGCTCGATATCTTCGCCTTTCTTGCCGATCACGATACCCGGGCGAGCGGTGTGAATCGTGATGCGAGCCGACTTGGCGGGACGCTCGATCTGGATCCGGCTGACAGCAGCCTGCGAAAGGCGGTCGAACAGGTATTCGCGCACCTTCAGATCGGATTTGAGGTTATCGGCGTAGTCGCCCTTTTCGGCATACCAGGTGGAATTCCAATCCTTGGATATGCCGAGACGGATGCCCGTCGGATGTACTTTCTGACCCATTATGCTTGTCCCGTGCTGTCGTCGGCCACGGTCACGGTAATGTGACTGTTGCGTTTTAAAATCCGGGTGCCGCGACCTTTCGCACGGGCACGCCCGCGCTTGAAGGTAGGACCTTCGTCCACCATGATCGTGGCGACTTTCAGTTCGTCGATATCGGCGCCTTCGTTGTGCTCCGCATTGGCCACCGCCGAAAGCAGGACTTTCTTGACGATGTGAGCGGCCTTCTTGTTGCTGAACGCCAGCAACTGTTCGGCCTGCTCAACGGGCATACCCCGCACCTGGTCGGCGACCAGGCGTACTTTCTGCGCCGAAATTCGCGCGTTTTTCAATCGTGCTGTCACTTGCATGGCGACACCTACTTCGTCTTGCGGTCACCCGAATGACCCCTGAAGGTCCGGGTGGCTGCGAATTCACCGAGCTTGTGGCCGATCATCTGATCGCTGATCAGGATCGGAACGTGCTGGCGTCCGTTGTGCACCGCGATCGTCAGCCCTACCATTTCCGGCAGGATCATCGAACGCCGCGACCAGGTCTTGATCGGTCGCTTGTTGTTGGTGGCGATGGCGTCTTCCACCCGCTTCATCAGGTGGTGGTCAACGAACGGCCCTTTCTTAATCGAACGTGGCATAGCGGTACCTGTTATCTGCCTGAACGCTTACGGACGATGAACTTGTCCGTCTGCTTGTTCTTACGAGTCTTGTAACCCTTGGTCGGGGTACCCCAGGGGGTGACCGGGTGACGGCCGCCCGAAGTGCGGCCTTCACCACCGCCGTGCGGGTGGTCGACCGGGTTCATGGCCACGCCGCGAACGGTCGGGCGCACGCCCTTCCAACGCTTGGCGCCGGCCTTGCCCAGCTTCTCGAGGTTGTGCTCGGAGTTGGACACCTCACCGATGGTCGCCTTGCAGTGCGCGGGCACTTTGCGCATCTCGCCGGAGCGCAGCCGCAGCGTGGCGTACTGCCCTTCGCGCGCGATCAACTGGACCGCCGCGCCGGCGCTGCGCGCGAGCTGGGCGCCTTTACCCGGCTTCATTTCAACGCAGTGCACCACGGAACCCATCGGAATGTTGCGCAGCGGCAGGCAGTTGCCCGGCTTGATTGCTGCTGAGCGGCCGCTGAGAACCGCGTCCCCGGCGCGCAGGCCCTTGGGAGCGATAATGTAGCGCCGCTCACCGTCCTTGTAGAGCACCAGGGCGATATGCGCCGTGCGGTTCGGATCGTACTCGATGCGCTCGACGCGGCCGGGAATTCCGTCCTTGTCGCGCTTGAAGTCGATCACGCGGTAGTGCTGCTTGTGCCCACCACCCCGATGACGCGTCGTGATCCGGCCCGTGTTGTTACGGCCGCCGGACTTTGACTTCTTTTCGACCAGGGCGGCATGCGGCTCACCCTTGTGCAGGTGAGGATGCTTGACCTGGACGACGCCTCGGCGCCCTGGCGATGTTGGTTTTGCCTTAACGATTGCCATGACTCTTCGTCCTTAAACTGTTTCACCACCCAGGAAGTCGATAACCTGACCTTCCTGTACGCGAACATAGGCCTTTTTCCAGTCGCTGCGCTTACCGGCGCGCATACGGAAGGCCTTGCTTTTGCCCTTGACGTTTACGATGCGAACGGATTCGACGTTCACCTCGAACAGCATCTCGACCGCACCCTTGACTTCCTGCTTGCTGGCGTCATTGACCACGTGAAATACGTACTGGTTGCCGTCTTCGCCAACCCGCGTCGTTTTTTCCGTCACGCGGGGCGAGAGCAATATCTGACACAAACGATCGTTGTTCATCCCAGCCACTCCTGAATCTTTTCGACTGCCTCGACCGTCAGCACGACCTTGTCGGCTGATACCAGGCTGACCGGGTCGAGCCCCGCCACGTCTACGGTGTAAACACCGGGTATGTTCCGGGACGCCAGGTACACGTTTTCGTTGGCATCACCGACCACGATAAGCCCCTTCTCGAAGCCCAGACCGGCCAGCTCGGAAGCCAGCGCCTTCGTCTTCGGCTCCTTGAGCTCGAGGCTCTTGACCACGATCAGACGTTCCTGCCGCAGCAGTTCAGAGAGGATCGACTGCATGGCGCCGCGGTACATCTTGCGGTTCACCTTCTGCGAGTGATCACGCGGCTCGGCCGCAAAGGTCTTGCCGCCGCTGCGCCACAGGGGGCTGCGGATGGTGCCGGCGCGTGCACGACCGGTGCCTTTCTGGCGCCAGGGCTTGGCGCCGCCGCCGCTGACCGCGGAACGGTTCTTCTGAGCCTTGGTTCCGGCGCGGGCGCCGGCCAGGTAGGCCGTAACCACCTGGTGCACCAGGGCTTCGGAGAAGTCCCGGCCAAAGGTGGCTTCGGACACCTTCATGCCCTTGCCGCCAGTTACTGTGAGTTCCATGCTCATCTCCTTTTAATCCTTACTGGGCCGTCTTCACGGCGGGACGGACCATGACGGCGCCGCCGGCAGCCCCGGGCACTGCGCCCTTGACCAGGATGATGTTGCGTTCGCTGTCAACGCGGACGATCTCAAGGTTCTGGCTCGTCACACGCTCGTCACCCATGTGACCGGCCATTTTCTTGCCCTTGAACACCCGACCGGGCGTCTGGCACTGGCCGATGGAACCCGGGGCACGGTGCGCCAGCGAGTTGCCGTGCGTGGCATCCTGCATGCGGAAGTTGTGACGTTTCACGCCGCCTGCGAAACCCTTGCCCTTGCTGGTGCCGGTCACGTCGACCATTTCACCGGCCTCGAACATCGACACGTCCAGCTCGGAACCCGTTTCCAGGTCATCGCCCTCACCTTTGGGCAGGCGCAGTTCCCACAGACCCTCGCCAGCTTCGACGCCGGCCCGTGCGAAGTGGCCCGCAACCGGCTTGTTGACCAGGCTGGCGCGGCGCTTGCCGAATGTGATCTGAACCGAGCGGTAGCCGTCGGTTTCCTCGTTCTTGACCTGGGTTACGCGATTCGGGTCGACCTCGATCACCGTCACGGGCACGCTCTGGCCCTCTTCGGTAAACACGCGGGTCATGCCACGTTTGCGTCCTATCAATCCAATCTTCATTGTTCTGCCTTCTATCCTTTGCAGCCCGTCGCTCAGTACAGCTTGATCTGCACGTCAACGCCGGCTGCAAGATCCAGCTTCATGAGCGCATCGACGGTCTTGTCGTTGGGATCCACGATGTCCATCAGGCGCTTGTGCGTGCGGGTTTCATACTGATCGCGCGCGTCCTTGTTGACGTGCGGCGAAATCAGCACGGTGTGCCGCTCGACCTTCGTGGGCAGCGGGATCGGACCCAGCACCTGCGCGCCGGTCCGCTTCGCGGTTTCCACGATTTCGGCCGCTGAACGGTCGATCAGGCGGTGATCGAATGCCTTCAGGCGGATGCGGATTCTCTGGTCTGCCATGTTCCTACTCGCTTAATCAGTATTATTCGAAGATCTTGGCGACGACGCCGGCGCCAACCGTGCGTCCGCCTTCGCGGATCGCAAAACGCAGACCTTCTTCCATCGCGATCGGCGCAATCAGCGACACCTTCATCTGCACGTTGTCACCCGGCATCACCATCTCGACACCTTCCG
>JASFSI010000050.1:0-8533 GCA_050114495.1 Lysobacterales bacterium
GAACTACATCGAGCTCTCGGCGGTGCTCAGCCGGTCGGTTTTCATGAAGCAGGCCGGGGTGGACATGGAAGCCCTGCTGCAGCAGTATCCGCTGGGATACACGGATCTTTTTCTTTACGTGATGGACCGCTTCGCTGAATCTGCGGGCTGCACCGCCTGGGTCGAGAAAACCCCGGCTCATACCCTGCTGGCCGAAAAAATTGCTCACGAAATTCCTCGGTCAAAGTTCATCGGTATAGAACGTAACGTGCGTGAAACGATCCTTTCCCGCTTGCGAATCCTGGAGCGCAGGAAGGAACAGGGTGTTTTCAAGGCGGGTAAAGCAGGAACAGCCATGAACGTTGCCCAGTGGATACTGACCCGGCAGCATTACGCCAACCGCATAAAGCGACTGAGTCGAAAATTTCCCGACCGCGTGCTCAGCCTCCGCTTCGAGGATCTGAAGCAGGATACCGAGGGCGCCATGAGTAAAGTGTGTGATTTTCTCGAACTCGAATTCGAGCCCGCCATGGCCTTGTCGCCCTACCGAAAAAACAGCAGCCGCGTCATTTCCCTGGAAAAACATCAGGAACAATTCCAGCAACACCTGCTCGGCCGCTGGCTGGATTTCTGGCAGACCTTCGCTCGGATCTCACCACCCGCTTTGCTGACGGCGGCTCACCGCGTCGGCACCGCCATGGCCTATGGTATGAAACGCCAGGCGCTGCCGCATTTTTTCTTCGAGGCCTCAAAAAAGTTGCCAAGAAGATCTGTAAAACCCAAGTGGTAAGAATCCCTGAAGACCATTTAATATTAGATTTTTCTAATTTAAACGGTATAATTGCTCTGAATTCATTTCAGGAGAGGCGTTATCGTGGCCTACGTAGAACTGACGAAAGACAACTTCGAAGACATCATCAACGGCAACGACATGGTGGTCGTCGATTTCTGGGCGGAATGGTGCGGCCCTTGCAAGATGTTCGGACCGGTGTTTGAAAAGGTCTCGGAAGATTACCCGGACGTGACGTTCGCCAAGGTCAACACCGAACTCGAGATGGAAATCGCCGGCACGTTCCAGATCCGCTCGATTCCCACGCTGATGATATTCCGGGAAAACGTCATCATCTTCTCGCAGCCCGGCGCTTTGCCGGAAAACGCCCTGCGCGACGTGATCCGCAAGGCCAGCGAACTGGACATGGAAGACGTGCACAGGCAAGTAGCGGAACAGCAGGCCAAGTCAGGAGCAGCCCAGGCCTGAGCCCTGCCCTGCCGCGAGGCTGATTACCGGCGCCATTCCCTCAACAAGACCGAACTGCTCGACAGCGCCAGCCACGATGAGGCTGTGCAGGAAATATTCGCATGCTTCGGCGACGTTGGCGTCGATCACGTGCGTGGTGAGCGCAGCGCTTTTGGTGGTTGCCTTGACACCGACATCACGGCGGACCTGCCCGATCCGGACGGAGCGTCCCCGGTAACGGAAGGGCGCCATCCAGAGAAATAGATGGTTGCGCTGCATGATGGTCGATCGGGCCCGCTGCAGCGCCACGTCCTGCTTGCATCCCAACAGATAGAGCGGGCAGCAGGCACAAACCGGTCATTGATCGACTCCTTGAATTGGGCGACGATACCTCCATGACCCGAACCGTCACGCTGGCACTATCGACCCTGCTGCTTACTGCCTGCGCGAGCAAGCCGCTTACCCCCTGGACGACTGATGGCCCGCCGTTGGTACTCGCGACCACGGCGACCGCCGGGATTGAGGACCAACGCGGCCGCTTTCGCGAAATCGCCTGCGCGGTGATCGAGGAATACGGAAAAGATGAACCGGGTTACCGCCCCTGCGACAAAGCCCTGACACGGGTGGGCGTCGAGCCGGGCGCCACGGGCGAGCCGGTCGAACTCGAACCGTCCCGGGGGAACCTTATCGCCGCGATGGTGCCCGGTATCGGCTGGGACTGTTTCAACGCCTGGTTCGAACTGGAAGAACTCATCAACAGCGCAGCCGGAAATTACGGCTATCGGGGCCAGATCATCCATGTCGAAGGCCTGTCCGGAACCACGCGCAACGCCCGCCTGATCCGCGACCAGATAATGGAAAACGCCGACAAGCTGCTTCCCGGACAGCTGGTCCTGGTCGGCTACTCCAAGGGCGCGCCCGACATTCTGGAAGCCATCGTGAGCTATCCCGAAATCCAGCCCTGGATCGCGGCCGTCGTCAGCGTGGCCGGCGCCGTGGGCGGATCACCGCTCGCCAACACCACCAGCGAGGGCGCACTGGACCTGCTGCGCCACGTGCCGAAGGCCGAGTGCACCCGGGGCGATGACGAAGGCGTCGAGAGCCTGAGGCCCGCGACTCGACGCGCCTGGCTGGCGGCAAATCCTCTTCCCGGGAGTATTTCCTACTATTCCGTCGTGACGCTTCCCGCGGAAGACAATATCTCGGCGGCCCTGTCCGGTTCACACCGAAAGCTGGCGCATATCGACCCGCGCAACGACGGGCAGGTCATCTCCTGGGACCAGGTCATTCCCGGCAGCACGCTGGTCGGCTACCTGAATGCCGACCACTGGGCCGTCGCGGTTCCCATATCGGAAACCCATCCGTGGCTGGGTAAAACCTTCGCCAATCACAACGCATATCCATGGCGGGCCGTTCTCCAGGCCGTGCTCCGCTTCGTCGAGGAAGACCTGGACCGGTCTGCGCTGCGCTGATGGCGCTGAACACGTGAGCACACCGGTCCTGAGCGCCATTGGCACCGCGATGACCCGGCTGGGCATTCGGGCCCAGTTATTCCTGGTGGTCAGGGAGGGCGTCGGAACGGCGGAAGAGCCCCTGCCGAACACGGCGCTGGAGTGCGGTTGGCTCGACAGGAAGGACATCGAGCAGGTGCACGCCCTGGAACCCTGGCGAAGCCGCTCACGCGTCGAGAGCTGGTTCGAGAAGGGTCAGCGCGTCTTCGGAGTGAAAGACGACGAACGGCTGGTCGGCCGCACGGTGTGCGACCTGGCGAATTTTTCCATGGACGGCCTGCAGCGACCCCTGGAAAGCGATGAAGCCTACCTGCACAGCGCCTGCGTGGACCCCGAGTACCGCGGCCGGGGCATCGCTCCGCTGATGCGCGGGGCCTGCTACCGTGCGTTGCGCGAAGACGGTTATCGAAGGTTTTACAGTGTCACCAAATACCTCAACCAGCCCGCCCGGCGCTTCAAACGAAAACTCGGTGCGATCGAGGAGGCGCTGCTTTTTTACATCGAATTCTTCAACCGGTGGCGCTGGACGTTCACGTGGACACTGCCCCCCGGCAAACAAAATCGGAACCGCTGACGGATACGTTCTACATGTTCCTGCGGTATTCACCGCCGACGTCGTAAAGCGCGCGCGCCATCGTCCCCAGCGAGCAGTATTGTGCAGCACGCATCATCGCTTCGAAGGTGTTTTTTCGTTCCCGGGCGACCTTCTGCAGCTCTGCAATCAACTGGCCGGCCACGTCCGCGTTGGCTTCGCGATAGGCCTCGACGTTGGTCACCTGCTGGTCTTTCTCGGCGTCACTGGAACGCATCAGTTCGATTTCACCGACCTCTCCGTGCCCGTCGGCCGGCAGGAAGGTATTGACGCCGACGATGGGCAGCGTGCCGTCGTGCTTGAGGCTCTCGTAGTGCAGGCTCTCTTCCTGGATCTTGCTGCGCTGGTACATGGTGTCCATGGCGCCGAGCACGCCGCCGCGTTCGGATATGCGCTCGAACTCGCGGTAAACAGCCTCTTCGACCAGGTCGGTCAGTTCGTCGATGATGAAGCTGCCCTGCCACGGATTTTCGCAGAAGTTCAAACCTAATTCTTTGTTTATTATCATCTGGATAGCGACAGCTCTTCGCACAGATTCTTCCGTCGGTGTCGTGATCGCTTCGTCGTAGGCGTTGGTGTGCAGGCTGTTGCAGTTGTCGAACAACGCATACAGCGCCTGCAGCGTGGTGCGGATGTCGTTGAACTGGATTTCCTGGGCGTGCAGGCTGCGGCCACTGGTCTGGATGTGGTATTTCAGCATCTGGCTGCGGCGGTTGGCGCCGTAGCGCTCGCGCATCGCGCGCGCCCAGATGCGGCGCGCGACACGGCCGATGACACTGTATTCCGGGTCCATCCCGTTGCTGAAGAAGAAACTCAGGTTGGGGGCGAACGCGTCGATATCCATACCCCGCGCGAGGTAGTACTCGACGATCGTCAAGCCGTTGCTGAGCGTGAACGCCAGCTGGCTGATCGGGTTCGCCCCGGCTTCGGCGATGTGGTAACCCGAAATCGACACACTGTAAAAGTTGCGCACACGGTTGTCGACGAAGAATTGCTGGATGTCGCCCATCATGCGCAGCGCGAATTCGGTGGAAAAAATGCAGGTGTTCTGCGCCTGGTCTTCTTTCAGGATGTCGGCCTGAACGGTGCCACGCACGCGCTCCAGTGTTTCTTCACGGATCTTCGCATACGTTTCGGCATCGACCAGCCTGTCGCCAGTGATACCCAGCAGCGCCAGTCCGAGCCCTGTGTTGCCGGCGGGAAGCTCACCGTGGTACCGCGGCCGTTCACGGCCCTCGAAGTGTGCCGCGATTTTCTTTTCAGCCTGGTCCCACTGGCCGTTTTCCCGAAGGTGCTTTTCGACCTGCTGGTCGATCGCGGTGTTCATGAAAAACGCCAGTATCATGGGCGCCGGGCCATTGATCGTCATGGAGACCGAGGTGTTGGGCGCACACAGGTCGAAACCGGAATAGAGCTTTTTCATGTCGTCCAGCGTCGCGATGGAAACGCCGGAATTGCCGACCTTGCCGAAAATATCGGGGCGCCGGTGCGGGTCTTCCCCGTAAAGCGTCACCGAGTCAAAGGCGGTGCTCAGGCGCACGGCGGGCTGACCGTGAGCCAGCAGGTGGAAACGGCGATTGGTGCGCTCGGGCGTGCCCTCGCCCGCGAACATCCGGATCGGGTCCTCACCCGTGCGCCGGTAGGGAAAAACTCCGGCCGTGTAGGGATAAGCGCCCGGCAGATTCTCGCGCATCAGGAAGCTGAGCAACTCACCCCAGTCGGCATCGCGCGGCATGCCGATTTTCGGAATCTGCTGGCGGCTCAGCGACTCCCTGAAGTTGGCGCCGGTGACCTCGCGTCCGCGCACCTCGTAGCTGTACCTCTCGCTGCGCAGGCCGGCCTTGCGTTTGGGCCAGGACTTGAGCAGTTCGACGGCTTCCGCATCGAGCGCACGGATGGCGTCGTTGTAGCGCTGCCGCAGCACCAGCAGGGAGCGGTCCGTCGCGGCCTTGTTCTCGCCCGCATGGCGGGCTCCCACAGTTTCTACACCATCGCCCGCAGGGCGGGCTCCCACGATTTCATGGTCGGGGTAGAGGTCGAACGGCGCAGGCAAGCAAGGATCGTCCAGGGATTTCAGCGACTCCCAGTAATTCTGGGCCCGGCTGGCGGCTTCCGCCTGGCGGGCGATATCGGCGTTGATCGAGCGGCCCTGCTCGGCAATTTCCGCCAGGTAGCGTACACGCTGGCCCGGAATCAGCACGGTAGCGCGGGGCTCACGCAGCGAGGTATCGATTTCCGGCGTCCAGTGCTCGGCCGGCAATTCCAGTTTCTCACGCAGCAGGCGGCACAGGTTGACGAACATCCAGGTGACGCCGGGATCGTTGAACTGGCTGGCTATGGTCGGGTAGACGGGAACGTCCTCGTCCGCCGCGTGAAACCGGTTGCGGTTGCGTTTCCATTGCTTGCGCACGTCGCGCAGCGCGTCCTCGGCAGCCCGCTTGTCGTACTTGTTGAGCACGACGAGCTCCGCAAAATCCAGCATGTCGATTTTTTCCAGCTGGCTCTGGGCGCCGAAGTCGCTGGTCATCACGTACACCGGAAAATCGACCAGGTCGACAATCTCCGAGTCGGACTGGCCGATGCCCGCGGTTTCCACGATCACCAGGTCGAAGCCGGACGACCGCAGCAGCGCAATGGCGTCCTGGAGGATCGCCGAGGTCGACAGGTGCTGACGCCGGGTCGCCATGCTGCGCATGTAGATGTTCGTGTTGCGCAGCGCGTTCATTCGAATGCGGTCGCCCAGCAGCGCCCCGCCGGTGCGGCGGCGTGTCGGGTCCACGGCGAGCACCGCGATTTTCATATCGGGAAAGCACTGCAGGAAGCGCAGCAGAAGTTCATCGGTCACCGAAGATTTTCCGGCACCGCCGGTTCCGGTGATGCCGATCACGGGTGCCGGCTGCTCCGCTTGCCGCCATTCGCGGCGTTGCGCTTCCAGGTCGTCACTATCGATGACCTCGTCCTCGAGCGCAGAGATCATTCCGGCGATCGTGGCAAAATCACGCGCGTCGGTCGCTGCGGGGACGCGGGAAGGCAAGCGCCGCTTTCCGGCCCTTTGCACCACGTCTTCGATCATTTCAACCAGGCCCATGCCCATGCCGTCGTCGGGATGGTAGATGCGTTCCACTCCGTAGGCTTCGAGTTCTTTTATTTCTTCCGGCGTAATCGTGCCGCCGCCACCACCGAAAATGCGGATATGACCCGCTTCCGCTTCGTTCAGCAGGTCCACCATGTAGCGAAAGAATTCCATGTGCCCGCCCTGGTAAGACGAGATTGCGATCGCGTCGGCGTCCTCCTGGATCGCCGCCTGGACGATATCGAGCACACTGCGGTTATGGCCCAGGTGGATCACCTCCACGCCCTGCGCCTGGATCAGCCGCCGCATGATGTTGATCGCCGCATCGTGGCCGTCAAACAGGGATGCAGCCGTGACGAAACGCATCGGCGTGGGCGAATCATTCTCTGCCTTGGGTGCGAAGGAGCGTGCGGCTTGGTTCATTTTGCGGCCTTGTGGGTTCGTGGAGGTCATTTTAACGCGCCCCGCGCCGCTTTTCGCCGTCCGGGGCGCGAATTTCGGTTGGACTGTTGCGTCAAAACGATTTTAGACCTATGTTTAGAGGGATAGTAAAGGGGAGCAACGGACCTGCTCCCGACAACGCACGGGATGGCAGAATATCTCGCCACCCGACTGAAGTGTGTCGGGATACGCGCCGTCGGGGCTCTGCTTCGGCGGCGCACCTTCATTCGCCGGCCGAAAATACATAAATCCATGATGCAGGCCAGCCCTTTCGCGGTCAGCGATACGCTAAAATAAGCGCTTTGAAAACGCGGTTCCCGGATATTTTTCATTCTGCAGGAACCCATCGCATGACGGAGCAAATTCAATGACCGACCAGACTGTTGTAATCGTGGGCGCGAAGCGCACGCCCATCGGCTCATTCCAGGGACAATTCGAACCGTGCAGCGGCACCGACCTGGGTGCGGTCGCGATCGCCGGAGCGGTAGAGCAGGCCGGCATCGAAGCCGGCGAGGCCAGCGAAGTGATCATGGGCTGCGTGCTGCCCGCCGGTCTCGGCCAGGCCCCGGCGCGACAAGCCGCGTTGAAAGCCGGCGTGCCGGTTTCGGTCGGAGCGATGACCATCAACAAGGTCTGCGGCTCCGGAATGAAATCCGTCATGCTCGGCTACGACGCCATCCGGGTCGGCAGTTCGAAGATCGTGATCGCAGGCGGCCTGGAATCCATGACCAACGCGCCCTACATGCTGCCCAAGGCGCGCGGCGGCATGCGCATGGGGCATGGCGAGGTGATCGACCACATGTTCTGGGACGGTCTGCAGAGCCCGTACGACGGCCAGATGATGGGCGTGTTCGGCGAAATGTGTGCCGAGAAATATGGCTTTACGCGTGAAGACCAGGATGCCTTTGCCACAACCACGATCGAGCGTGCCCAGAAAGCGGTAGCGGACGGCACGTTTGCCGAGGAAATCGTTCCGGTGACCGTCAAGACGCGCCGCGGCGAAACCGTTTGCGATACGGACGAAGAACCGGCCCGCTGCAACCTCGAAAAAATACCGTCCCTGCGCCCGGCTTTCAAAAAAGACGGCACTGTGACGGCCGCAAATGCATCGAAGATCTCGGACGGCGCCGCCGCCACCGTGCTGATGACCGGCGACGAAGCCGCCGCCCGCGGGCTCGAACCCCTGGCGCGTATCGTTGCCCATGCCACTTTCTCGCAGGAACCGGAATGGTTCACGACCGCGCCGTCCAGGGCGGTGGCTGACGTGGTTAAAAAAGCCGGCTGGACGATGGACGACGTCGACCTGTTCGAAATCAACGAAGCCTTCGCATCGGTCACGATGGCCGCAATGCACGACAACGGCCTCAAGCAGGACCGCGTCAACGTCAACGGCGGCGCCTGCGCGCTGGGCCACCCTGTCGGCGCTTCCGGCGCCCGCATCCTGGTCACGCTGATTTACGCACTGCGTCAGCGCGGGCTGAAACGGGGCGTCGCCTCGTTGTGCCTCGGCGGCGGTGAGGCCGTCGCGATCGCGATCGAAATCTGAACTCGAAACAGGAGCCAACGATGCAAATTTCACAGGCAAAAGCCATCGTCACGGGCGGTGTTTCGGGCCTGGGCCTGGCCGTGGTAAAACACCTCGTCGCCAACGGCGGCAAAGCCGTCATGCTGGACGTCAACGACGAGGCCGGCGCCACAGC